>NZ_LVYY01000015.1:0-167109 GCF_001909085.1 Paenibacillus sp. P32E
GTGACCCGTACGGTTGCGGTTTGGTCTGCCGTGATTGCCTGCGGCTCCACCTGGAGTTCTGAGTAGCGGAAGCTCGTATAGCTCAGTCCGAACCCGAACGGGTAGCGGGGCTGCGAATCGGCTTCCAGATATTGTTTGCCGCGTGAACGCTTGCCGTTGTAGTACACCGGAAGCTGACCCACATCCTTCGGCCAGGAGATGGTCAGCCGTCCGGAGGGATTCACGTCTCCGAACAGAATATCCGCCACCGCATGGCCGCCCTCCTGGCCGGGATACCAGGCTTCCAAAATGGCATCTGCGTGCTCTTCAATCCAGGGCTCGCTCACCGGACGGCCGTTGATATAGACTACAATGACCGGCTTGCCCAGCTGATGAATTTCCTTGAACAGTTCCCGCTGCACACCTGAGAGGGCCAGCGAGATCCGGTCAATCCCTTCGCCGCAGTCCATATCGCTCCAGGCATGCTCTGTCACCTTTGACGCTCCGGTCTTCAGGTCGATGCTGCCTTCGCCGAAATCGCGGGCACTTGAGCCGCCGAGCACCATGACCACCGTGTCGGCCTGTGCGGCGCAAGCCAAGGCGGCTTCGAAGCCTTCTCTGTCGTCGCCTTTGATCCGGCAGCCGGGGGCATACAGCACCCGCTCCGCTCCAAGCTTGCTGCGGACCCCGTCTAAGACGGTGACGATGCTGGACCGCGGCTGCGGTGAGGTATAATCCCCCAGCTGATTGTACGGTGCATCGGCGTTCGGGCCGATGACCGCAACCTTGCCGGTGCTCCCGCTGCCGCTATTGCCTGTGGCACTCGAACTGACGCAGCCACTCAGGCTGTTGTCCGCGCCACTCGAACTAATGCTGCCACTCCTACCGTTGCCTACGCCGCTCGCACGGACGCGGCCATCGCTGCCAGGATTGCCTACACCGCTCGCACGGACGCCGTCACCGGTGCCCCCGCTGACCTTTAGCGGCAGCGTCCCGCCTTCATTCTTCAGCAGGATGATGCTCTCCGCAGCCAGCTTCCGGGCCAGCTCCCGGTGCTTCGCGCTGCCGATGAACTTCTCGGCCGCTTCCGGATCGGCGTATGGCTGCTCGAACAGGCCGAGCTTGAACTTCAGCTCCAGCACCCGCTGCACGGCGCGGTCCAGAACCTCCACCGCCAGCTTGCCGCTGCGGACAGCACCGACGAGATGTTCTCCGAACATGACGCCAGACATCTCCATATCGATGCCTGCCGTGATGGCTTGCACCGACGCATCCAAACCGTCCTCAGCGACGTCATGGCCGGCGGCCAGCATTTCGATGGCGCCGCAATCGGTAATCACGAGGCCGTCAAAGCCCCAGCCCCCCCGGAGAATCTCCTCCAGGAGTGCGGTATTCGTTGTACAGGGCACGCCGTCAATCTCATGGTAGGCGGGCATAATGGACACCGCGCCGGCTTCCACCGCCTTCTTGAACGGCAGCAGATCCACTTCCAGCAGCTCGCGCCAGCCCATATGCACCGGACCGGCATTGCGGCCGCCCTCGGAGCTGCCGTACCCGGCGAAGTGCTTCAGTGTAGCACCCACACTATCCGGGCTGCTCAGCGATTCTCCCTGCAGCCCCTCCACGGCGGCCACCGCCAGCTCGCTGATCAGGTAGGCATCTTCGCCAAAGCATTCCTCCGTCCGGCCCCACCGGGGATCGCGCACCACATCCAGCACCGGCGAGTAGGTCACCGTTCCACCCTGGCTCCGGGTTTCCAGCGCCACCGCCCGGCACATCTCCCGGTACAGGTCCACATTCCACGAGCTGCCCAGTGACAGCGGAACCGGGAATACGGTCGCCCCGATGGCCATATGGCCGTGCGAGCACTCTTCCCCGATCAGGATCGGGATGCCAAGGCGCGAGTTCCCGATGGCATAACGCTGAATCGCATTCACTGCCTCCGCCCCCTGGCGCGGGGACAGCCCGCTGGCCAGGGTCACTCCCGTCCACGGATCCGCGCGGAGCATGCCGTAGAGCGAGCCGATGCCCGTTTCTGCCACCTGACGTTTGAAATCCTCAGTAAGAGTAATCTTTCCTTCGGTATGTTCGTAGACTTGCCAGCCGAAGGGCTGAACCAGCTGCGCGGCCTTTTCTTCCAAGGTCATCTGTCCCAGCAGATGCTCTGCCCGTTCTTGGGGGGAGCGCTGATTAGACTTGTCACTCATAAGCTTCTCTGACCTCCCTTTCCTGGAGTTATCCCTTAACACTGCCGAGTACGAGACCCTTCACAAAATACTTTTGTAAAAATGGATAAACAAGCAGAATGGGGAGCGCTGTCAGAAAGATCTGAGCTGCCCGTCCCGTACGGTCCGACACGAATTTCAAGGTATCCGGGTCCTGCATTTTCATATTTTTCAGCGAATTGGCATCTATTGTAACGGCTTGAAGATAAGTCGCGAGCGGATAATGCTCCGGGCTTTTCATATAGATCAGTCCGTCGAACCAGGAATTCCAATGGAATACCATTGTTAACAGCGCAACGGTCGCAAGCGAAGGAAGTGAAACGGGCAGATAGATGCGGAAGAGCACGGTCAAATGGTTCGCACCATCCATCAAGGCCGATTCTTCCAGTTCTTTAGGCAACCCCCTGAAAAAATTCAGGACAAGAATGACATTGAACACGTTAACGGCACCAGGGAGAACCAGGGCCCAAATCGTATCCAGCAGCCCCGTCTGTTTTACTGCCAGATAGGAAGGGATCAGACCCCCGTTGAACAATATCGTAATGACGAAAATCCATGCATAAATGCTTCTCCAGGGAAACTTATCGTTTTCCTTGGAGAGCGGGTAAGCGGTAAGGACACAAATGAAAAGACTCAGCACAGAGCCGAGTACAAGCCGTTCCACTGAGTTGAACAGGGAATGCATGAATGTGCCGTACTTCATCACGACTGCATAAGAGTGGAGATTGAAATCCACCGGCCAGAAGTTGACCTGACCTGCACTCACCGCGCCCGAAGAACTAAAGGAGACCGCCAGCACATTGAGCATAGGCAGGAGACAAACGATAGATAAGGCAATCAGGAAGACATAATTGCAGATCATAAACAGCATCCGGGATTTTGAACGTTTATACATATCAGGAACCCCTTTGGTTAGAAGATTCGGTAATTCGCCAGGCGATAGGCCAGATAATAGGAGCTCGAAATGAAGAATAGCGAAATCAGCGATTTGAATAGTCCGATAGCCGTAGATACGCTGTACTGGGCATCAACAATCCCAATACGGTAAATCAGTGTATCCAGCACATCTCCCGAAGAATAGGTGGCAGGTGTGTACAGGTTGAAGATCTGGTCAAAGCCTGCATTCAGCACATTGCCCAGGCTCAGTGTCCCCAGGAGAATAATAATCGGCAATATCCCCGGGAGGGTCACATTCAGCGTCTGCTTCCATCGCGAGGCACCATCCATCAGTGCGGCTTCGTACAGGGAAGGATTAATTGCGGTAAGTGCTGCCAGATAAACAATCGTATTGAAGCCAAATTCTTTCCAGATATCGGTGGCTACCAGTACAAAACGGAACCATTGATTATCCCCCAGAAAGAACACCGGATTGAACCCGAAGAAGGTAATCACCTGATTGACCACACCGGAGGAGGGCGAAAGAATATCCTTCAGAATCCCGGCCAGAATGACCCACGAGAGGAAGTGGGGAAGATAGATCAGGGTCTGAACACCTTTTTTGATAAAAGTGTGCACCACCTCGTTGAGCAGCAGGGCAATGAGGATGGGCACAATCAAATTCCCAATCATTTTCATCACGGCGATCCATACCGTATTTCGCAGCACCGGCAGAAACTCCGGCATTTTAAACACATAGGTGAAATTATCGAAGCCCACCCAGGGGGAATGGAGCATCCCTTTAAATCCTGAGAACTTCTCAAACGCTATCACAATGCCGGCCATAGGATAATAGCAGTAGACCAGCACGAGAATTATAGCGGGAAGCAGCATCAGGTGCAGGATTGTATGTTCTTTGAAACTCCTCAGATAGCGCATTCTCTTCGTCTCCCTCAATCCATTTATTGATATGAGGCCATTCAAATAAGGCGAAGGGGAAGAATCCTCCCCCTCCGCTCACCGATATTCTTTTAATGTGAGGCTTTCCAATCATTCACTTCCTTGGTGATTTGCTCACCGCCGAGAGAGTTCCAGTCCGCTACGAACTTGTCAAAATCCTCGCCGGAGCCTTTATTCATAATAATTTTCGTAAAGACCTCCTGCTCCAGCTTATCCAGCGAGCTTTTCTTGGTCACCATCGTTGGGGTAGGCGCGCCGTAAAACTCGGATTTCAGCTGATTCGGCAAATTATCTTTTTTGATAATGGCAAAAGCGTCAAATTGGCGCATGGTGCCGTAGCCCTTGGCGATATCTCCTTTTTTGAAAGCTTGAATTGCGTTGAAGGCTTCGATCTGCTCGGAGTTCAGTTTGGAGGAATCTCCAGAGGCGAGCGCTGCTTCCACTGCATCGAGATTATCGGGAATATCTTTGGTGGTCGGCCAGGATTGCACGAGCGGATATTTAAAGTAGCTGACAACTGGTGTAACATTCATATTTGCTCCGAATTTGGCATTCTCGGACGTTGCTCCCCACATTTTTTCCTGGAATTCATTCAACAGCTTCACTGCCGCCTCCGGATGCTCGTATCCTTTGCGGATGACCGTATAGGAGTTGACCGTTGGGTTGACCGCTTGAACCACAGGCTTGCTGCCATCTACGGATACGATGGAATAAGGCTTCAAGTTGACCAGATCGGCATTTTTACTGACATCAATGGGCCAGAGCGAATTCCAGTTCCCGCCATACCACATGCCAAGCTTATTGCCAATGATATCCTCGCCCAGCTTGCCTCCATCCTTGACAATCCATTCCTTGTCGATGAGTCCGTTTTTGTACAGCTCCTGCAGCTTAAGCAGTGCTTCCTTGACTTGAGGCTGAATGCCGCCATAGACAATCTTGCCGTCGCTGCCCTTCACCCACATTCCGGGATAGGCCTTAAATCCGGCAAACCAGCCGCCGAGATCGGCAACATCTCCTCCAGTCATTACCGGACCCTGGGCGATGCCCAGCCCGTAGCTGTCCTTCTTGCCGTTTCCATCCGGGTCCTTGTTCACAAAGGCATCGGCGATAGCCTCCAAATCTCCGATGCTTGCAGGTTCGGCCAGTCCCAGCTTCTTCAGCCAGTCCGATCTCAGCCAGAGCACATCATTATTGGTTATGGTTCCCGCCAGATTAGGCAGCGCCATAAGCTTGCCGTCAAAAGTAGCGGAGCTGATCCCGATGCCTCCGTCCTTGTTCATCAGCTCTTTGGTGAACGGCTTGGCAGATTGCTCAAAGGCTTCTGTCAAATCGGCAAGCTGGCCCTCCTCAACAAGCTGCTGCAGTTGAGTGGAATTGACCTGAAACATATCCGGCAGATTATCTCCCGAGCCGATGATGACATTCAGTTTGTTGGTATAATCCTCTGCCTTGGCCGCGGTCCAATCCAGCTTCACCTTGATGCCAAGGGTGTCGCTGAAATAACGGCTCCACACATTGTTGTTAATATCATCCCCGGAATCATATACCCAGTTGGATTCCGCCAGCTGTGCCGCTACAATCTCAATCGGAGGATCGTACTTCCCGTCCTTTTGTCCTGCAGGGGCATTGGTGCCGGCATTGGCTCCGGCAGTGCCGGCCACTGTTTCCTGTGCCTTCGGTTCATTGTTCACTTGGGCCTCATTGTCGGAACAGCCTGACAATACCAATACCATGGCCAGAATAAGAGCTAGACCACTGCTTCCTATCACCTTTTTGCTCGTGTGCATGTAATAGCCTCCCTAGAATTCGTCTATCTAAGTGTAAGCGGAGCCGAAAGATTGCCCGCATAGTCTTCCATGACCACGTATACAGAAGTAGCCGTGGAGGTGAAGCTCAGGCTTGCCTTGGTTGTGCGCCCCCGGATAATACGGGGTTTGCTGCCGCTGCTGTAAGTGGTGTCGAAGGATCTTGGCGTTCCGTTCTCATACACGTACAGATAACGCCAATCCCGGGTCGTAGGCATAGGCAGATTCAGAGTATTCCCGCTCCATGACCAGCTCTCGGCATAAGGAGCACAGACCACATCAATGAAATTGCCGCTTTTGGATACCGGCAGATTGCTGCCGATGGCTACAGTTACCTCATAATCATCCCCGTTCACCGGCATATTGCTGAAGGTAGCCGAGGTCGTTCCTTGGGCAACTGTGGTTTGAGCCGAGACAGCCGCCGGAGTCGTGATTTGATTCAACGATTTAACAGTTACTTTGATCGAGCCTGCCACCCCGGCCGGATTCGTCCAGGATACGGTCAAATCACCATTGGACTGTGAGCTTGCGCTCAGATTCGAAACCGCATTATTCAGGTTGTAGGCGAGGGTCGCAGCCGTTCCTTCATTACCATCAGCACCTACAGGAACAACCTTGATCGTGCCCGATTGGGCAGGTAATTTCTTAATATAGAACATACTGTCATATTTTCCGCCCATAAAAATGTCATTAACATACACGTTATACTGCTTGACCTGGGCATAGTTGGTGTTCATATCCCAGTTGAGCACCATTTCTCCGGTACCCGGATAAGCGGAAGCGATGGCAAGTCCGGTTGGAGCTGCCGGGGAAACTGCTGATCCGTCATACACACGGAGCTGGCCGACGTTCATCTGATAATTGGCAACAGCGGCGGAGCCAGGGTTATAGACAAGTCCGAGCGCAGCGATTTTTTGGCCTGCATAGGCACTCAAATTGAGCTCAGCGGTAGTCCAGCCAGTGGTCTTGTTGCCGCTGCCGGGAACAGCGATTTTGACAACAGTAGTCGGATTGGCTGCCGTCACAAGTCCGATATACATCGTGGAGGTGTCAGTATTGGAAGGCTTATTGTAGGTAACAGATACTTTGGAATTGGCATTTACGCTAAGGTCGGTCTTATACAAACGGAGAAAATTCTCCGCATTCAGATTTCCTTTGACCACAAGTGAACTGCCGCCTTTGTAGCCCCCGATTTGCTGATAGCTGAACCGGGTTGTGCCGGTCAGGTCATAGGAAGGGCCATAGTCAAAATCAACAGCGAGCCGGTTGCCGGTTGTATCCTGCCACCACTCCCAGGTCACCGGAATGTCCTGCAAGCTCATGTTAGACCATTCCGCTGTATTGGAGACCGCTCCGTTCACGTAGTAAGACAGCCCGTGTCCCGTATTGAAGCTGGTGCTGAAGTTGTTCCCGCCGATTACCGAGCGTTCAGCAATAACCGAGGCTACACCCGGCCAATTACGGTTATCTGCGTATACATCAGTAACTGTATTGGTGGAAGATGGGGTTGTGTTCTTCGGATTAACATTAGGACCGGACCACCACAGCTGCTCACGCAAGGTCGTCATCCACTGATATTTATTCTCTGACCGGTGGCTGACCGGATAAGACAATCCCATATCCTCATCCAGGCCGGAATGCACAAAATCTGCCCCGAGTGTAGACAGGCTGACTCTGGGCACGCCTCCGCTCAGCTTGCTGCTCAGCTGCGAACTGTTCGTGGTGCTCCAGCGGTTGGCGCCCGCTTCAATCCCTGCAAAGCCATTCTTAAGAATGTTATAGCTGGTGCCATTGGTGGTATTGAAGCTGTTAAGATAATTGATTGCATTGGTAATCTGTGTGCCGGTCATCCCGTAATCGAAAAAGAAGGAATTGGATACCTGCTTCCCGCCGTTGTACAGGAAGGAAATATTATTGGCATTGAAGGTGCGAGCGAAGGTATTGGCACCTGTACTGGTATTGACCGAATCATCCCACTGCACATAAAGTCCGGCGTCCTGAAGAACTTTCATAAATGCGATGTAATTCGGAATATCAGCGACGGCGATGTCAGGACTTAGCTCTTCCTGGTTGATGAAGAACCCGTCAAAGCCATAGTATTGGGCCATTTCAATCAGCTTGAGGGCTACCGTGAACTGGCCGCTGGCATTCTTAACGAGCATCTGCTTATAGGTCTGCTGACCGCGGTCATTATTGGAGAAGAAGATGCCTGCCAGGGAGAGAACCCCATTCTTGTGCGCGGCATCGGTATAGGTTGGATTCGGGATGTTCAGCATCCCGAACTCGAACCACTTCTCCTGCCAGTTGGACTGCGCCAGGCTGTCGTAATAGGAAGGTGGGGTATATGCGGTGGCTGTTCCATGCCAGTAAGAGTAATAATCGGTGTACTGCCAGAAGTTGAAATGGTATTGGGCAAACTTGTTAGTATAGGGGGCATTCTCAATGAAAGCATTTCCATAATCCCCGGCAATGGTTCCCATTTGCACACTAGGATTCAGCGTCTGATTCGCCTGTGTTGCCGTAAACGGGGCGATTCGGGTCTGCAGTGGCACGCGGGACCGGAGCAGCGCAGAATCGGGATCCGTTTGCGGGGTCCAGTTGGCAATCTGACTGCTGGTATAACCATGTACACTAGGCTGGTTGGCTCCGTGAGCGCTTTCACCAGTGAACGGCCAGGTGTCGCCGGCACTCACTGTGGTTGCCCCTAGCAGCACTAAGGCTATCACAGCTGGAAGCAAAGAGGCCCTCTTTCTTTTTCCCGTCCATGCGTTTCTACTCAATGTCATCACCCATTTCTATAATAATGGTGTTGCCAAAATAACCATAGCATGGGGGAAATCAGCCTCTCTACTATTCAATTTACAGATGAACTGTCTTATTTACAGTTTGGGCTTCTCGCGGTATTCACTCGGCGTCATTCCTACTGTTTTCTTGAAAAAACGGTAAAAATACCCTTCAGAAATAAAGCCGACTGCTTGGGAAACCTCCTGAACACGCAAGTCGCTCTCTTGCAGCAGCAGCTTCGCTTTATTCAGCCGCAGCTCTGTTATGTAATCCAGCAGACCTGTCTTTGTGGTCTGCTTGTACAATCGGGAGAGATAATAGGGATGATGGTTGAAGACCATGCCCAGTCTGGTCATGGATAAATCCTCCGCTAAATGACTGCTGATATAATGCTCCAGTTTCTCAACGATGTCATTCTCCTGATTCGTACTTTGAAGGGTCCTGCAATCAAACAACACATCGGCCAGTTGAATAAAGTAAGCTTTGTATTCATTCCAATCCCTCTCTGCCCCTATACGGAAGAGCAGATCCAGATCCAGCTGTCTGGCAATCTCCTGCCAGATCCCCCACCGGTTAATGGCTGACAAGTACATCCCGCCGAGTGATAAGGCAACCTCCAGCCGGATCATCTCTTCATTTCCGTCCGCCCGCACCGGCAGCCCGAGAATATGTCCGAGCAGATCGTAGAACTCTCCCCGCTCCCCATTCTCCAGATGCTCCTGCAATTTATGTATCTGAAAGGAAATTGCCGGTGCATGTCTCGGGGTGCTCTCTCCGGGAGCGGGATGGACGGCATCCGCAGTCTCGAGCAGAATCGCTTCCTCATTGATGCCAAGCCCTCGGTTCAGCAGCAGCTTCAGCGATTCGAAAGGCTCCTGCAGTGCGTCCCATTCGTGGAAGGAGTTGCCGACGGCAAAGGAAAGTGTAATATTCAGCAGTTGATGGCAAGCCGCCTGAATATCCTCCAGCGAGTGCTGGAGGAACAGCAGAGAACGCCGCCGCAGCTTGTCCGTCTCCGTAAGACTCTCGTCCTCTCTGGGTTGAACGAACCAGATCATCCGTGAAGCTTCATAGGGGTAAGAGTAGCACGACAAGAACGGATGAAGATATTCTGCGGCGATATTCTGGATGGAATAGATAATCAGCGCCCGGTCAGACGGGGCGGTTATTCCCCGCCAATGATCGATACGTGTGAGGAACAGCAGCACCGGAGACTGGCTGTCCAGATGAATCTGAAGATGCTCGAACTGTTTCACACGCTGGGTCAGTGCGACCGGGTCGCCTTGCAGTAGACGATTCATCAGCTCTTTGCCCATATACGGCAGTGTGGTGCGAAACTGTTCCCTGGAGCGCTTGATCAAGCTCTGGAAGCGGACGGCTTCCTGCTGCTGCTGGAGTGCAGCTATGACTGCCGCTCCAATAACCTCATACCCTTCGGTCTTCAGAATATAATTACCGGCCCCTCCGCGCATAGCCTGCTGGATCAGCTGAAAATCATCATAGCCGGAGAGAAAAATCATGCGGCAATGCGGCCATCGCTGTGATACCTGCTGCTGTAGCTCCAGCCCGCTCATTCCCGGCATACGGATATCGGACAGCACAATATCCACCTTGGTCTCTTCCAGCAGCCGGAGCGCTTCCTTACCGGAATGCGTGCCATACACCTCCAGCGCTTCCATCTTCAGATCCAAAAAATATCCAACCAGTCCGTCCACAATAATCTTCTCATTGTCCACAATCAATAACTTACTCATGAAATCCTCCTTCTATAGCAGGGCTAGAGCGGGATGCGCAGCGTTACACAGAGCCCTCCCGAATGACCTATTGCGAGCTCCAGACCGTAGGCTTGCCCATATCTGAGCTGCAGACGGCGGTGTACATTGAACATTCCGGTTGTTTCCCCCGAATAAGCGATCGTGTGCAGCCGATGGTTCAGCTCCTCAATCATTTCCGGATTCAGATGCCCGCTGTTATCCTCTACTCGAATCATCAGCAGATTCTCATGGTGCTCCACTTCAATTAGCAGCAGCCCAGGTCCCTCCATCTTCTCCAGTCCATGCAGATACGCATTCTCTACCAGAGGCTGCAGGATGAGCCGGGGAACCCGGACAATCCGGCAAGCCTCCGGTATTTCACCCCAGCGGATCTGAATATCCGGGAATCTTAAGGACTGGATGCCAGCGTAAGCCTGGGTATGCATCATTTCATTTTCCAGTGATACCTCGTCCTCGCCGGTACGGGTGATATAACGAAAGTAATTGCCCATGTGAAGCACCAGCCGCTCCGCACTGTCTTTATCTTCCTGCCGGATTAGCGTCAGCAGAATAAAGAGACTGTTATATAAAAAATGAGGATTGATCTGGGACTGGAGCTGCTTCAGTTCTGCATGCTGAGAGCGTGTCTGCTGCTCCGATACCTCCCCGATCAGGGTGCCGATCCGGCTTACCATCGTATTGAACTGCTGAAATACATCCTGAAATTCATCATTGTAACGGTGCTGTAGGCGGAGCTCCAGATTCCCTTCCCCCACCTGTGCCAGAGAGTTGACCAGCCGCCGCATCGGCTTATGGATAAGCAGAAAGATCCCATAGGAAAATATGTAAACAATCAGAATAGAGACCAGCGTAATGACCCAATACCAGCTCTGATACTGCTTCAACACACCTAATGCTTCCGCTTCCGGCACATAATGGACAAGCGTGAGGCCAAGAGACTCCGATTGCTCGTAATAAATCAGATACATTTTATGGTCCATTTCAATCCGGTCCATTCCGCTTGCCGTCTGACGCTTCTGTTGTACGGATACCCATTGGCGGATCGATTGGGTGATGGATTCATCCTTCGTATCCCCTATGACCCATTGTTCAGGTTCATTCAAGAGAATGGAGCCGGCATTTTTCTTGCCTGACATTTGTGCCATGGACTGCTGCAATAGCGGTATAGACAGCTCTACCTCTATCATAAACATCATGTCGTTTCCCGTAGTCGGATACAGCATTCCAAGAATCAGACGATTATTCACAAAAGTAAACGGAGATTGCGTCCGCTTGTCTTTACCGGCTATCACTCTGATCTCATCATCGGGGATGGTGTTGCTGAAGCTTGTTGTCCAAATCGTACGGCCGAGACTGGGGAAATAGATACGGATATCCTTGATATACGGACTCGAGCTTTTGAGAATGGAGAGCTTGTTCTCAATTCGTAATATGG
Source organism: Paenibacillus sp. P32E (assembly GCF_001909085.1). Classification (NCBI taxonomy): domain Bacteria; kingdom Bacillati; phylum Bacillota; class Bacilli; order Caryophanales; family Paenibacillaceae; genus Paenibacillus; species Paenibacillus sp. P32E. Next base: position 11,840 of record NZ_LVYY01000015.1, read on the forward strand.
TCAGGCCCCGTTCATAATCGTCCATCGAATCGGGAATGACCCCCGCCTTGAGGAAATCACCGTCACTGCTGATATATTCCCGCTCCAGGCGGAGAATCCGGTTGATCTCCGTTTCCAGCGAGCTGAGATAAAAATGCACATTGGAGGCGCTGGATTGCAGAATTTCATTCTGCACCTTGTTTACACTCGAATGGTTCATCATCAGACTGAGCGTTTGAATGGGGATAAGCACAACCAGGAAGGAGATAATGATTTTGGGCAGAATGGTTAAGCGTTGTCCGAATAGATTGAAAGAAACAGGCTTCATAGGCAGGCTCCTTAAACACTCAAGTGGACGGAAACATCTCGATGGAATGATTATAGGCCTGTCCGTTTGAAAATACATCCGTTTGCCTGCAAATAATTGTCTGTTAGAATTCACAAAACAGCCAGCCGCCGGAAATTTTACCCGCGGCTGGCTGTTCTCTATTAAAGGATAACGTGTGTATGGGCTCTACTTACAGCTTCCAAATACGGTACACAATGACTGACGCTTCAGCGCGGGTGAGCGCTTCACCCGGAGCAAGCTTGCCGTTCTTCCCGTTCACGATGCCGTATTTCACCAGGGATGCCAGGCTCTCTCTGGCATAATCAGAGATTTGGTCTGCGTCCGAATACACACTCAGTGTTCCGCTGCCGCTGGCCTTCTTACCGGCTGCTGCCAGAGCGCGGGCAGCGATCACCATCATGTCCTGGCGGGAAATCGCCTGATCCGGTTGGAAGGTGTTATCTTCATAGCCGGAGACGATGCCCAGTTGCTTCGCGGCAGCAAGTTCTTTGCTGTAATAAGCGTCCCTCTGGACATCGCTGAATGCGGCTTGATCCTGGCCTACGCCGTTCAGCTCAAGGGCTCTCATAAGGAGTGCGATGAAGTCCCCACGCTGCATCGAAGCAGCTGGCGAGAAGCTGCTCCGGGAGGTGCCCTGGATAATATCACGGGCTGCCATGGCGGACACTGCCTGCTGTGCCCAAGGCACGTTCCCCATATCTTCAAAGCCTATGGACGTATACGCTGCCGCATAAGTACCAAATTGGGCGGTATGGAATACAAGCGCTCCACTTCCTATGTCATATCGGCCATTAGGGATCGGGGTCATGCTGCCGTTGTCAGCGAGGTTCAGGGCCACTAGCGAATCTGAATGGCTAAGCTGCTCCGCCGTTGGCGTGTAGGGAATAGATACCTTAACAGGCGCATTCGGATTGCTCCATGCCATAACCTGGCCGCCAGCAAGCACGCTCAGTTCGATCACTGGACCGCTGCCCATCCGGTCACGGGCTGCCGCTCCCAGACGGTCTTTGGAGCCTTCTTTTACTCGGATGAACACGTATTCCAAGTTTTCAGTCATGCTGGTCAGCATGTTGCTTGGAATCTCAAGGATTGCTTGGTCTGTCTTCAGTAAAAGAAAGAAGTTTTCCGTCCCCTTTAAATGTTGGGCCGGCAATTGCACTTCATACGATAGGGCGTTGGCCTGTTTCGGTACTTCGACGATGACCTGTTTCTTGCCGTTTGCTGACAGAGCGGCTTGTTCAAGCGCTTTGTTCAGGTCGGTGCCCGAAACTGCCGCCTTGGCCCCTCCGCCATCAGTCTTCACTTCGGGTTTGATTGTAACCACGCCGTCTTTGCTCACAACACTTCCTGCCTGTGGAGTAGATCCGCTAACACTGCCGTTACCGGTAACAACGGGTGCCGTCGGTGTAGGGGTTGCCGTTGGTGTCGCTGTTGGTGTTGGTGTTGCAGTTGCCGTTGGTGTCGCTGTCGCTTCTGAACCGGCGGGTTTACCGGATAGGGTCAATACGCCGTACACAGAGGTGTCCTGATAGCCGTTTCCGGTCGTATCATTCCATGCGGCAACACTTTGACGGGCACCGTCTTTGGCATCATTAATCTGTATGTCAAATCCCAGTTTCTTGTTATTGCCGGCTGTTATTTTTTTAAAGGGAATCTTCATTTCAACCGTGTAGTTGGTTCCGGTAACCTGGGTGGCCGATTGGAAGCCTTCAGCGATGCTTGCCGGATTGAAGGTCGTTTCGTTGTCAAAATTAACCCTGAATTGTCCGTCATCGTCCTGGTAGAACGTTGTTTTCCCGTTGTTTTCGTCCAGGAACATTTCGACGGAATCCTGTTCCCATACGTTTGCACTGCTTTTATCAAGCTGGGCATCGCTAACCTGGATGAGCACATACAGATTCTGATCATCCCACAGGGTTCTCGCCACACCACTTGCACCCTGCCAAGCCATCTGGTACCGGTTAACCTGCATTTGGGCCGCATTGCTCCAGACCGCATCAACCGTCCCGTCCACAACAGGTGTGGCATAATTCGCGGTGGACTGGTAGGCATCCGTGGGATTAGGCTGATGCTCTACCATATACTTTGCAGGATCAATGACGCCATAGTACGCCGGTTTAGCCTGCAGGTTCTTGTCGAACAGAAGCGGGTTGGACGCGGCCCTCCAGCTCGTATGGTCATCCAGTCCCCAGAAGGTCACGCGCTTGATATGGGCTGCATGAGCCCTGAAGATATCCATCAGCTGTGCGTACAGATAACCCTGGGCATCCGCCAGCTTATCAGTAAGCTGATTGTTGCTGCCAGCCTGAATGTCCAGCTCGGTGATACTTACTTCGACGCCCAGGGAAATAAACTTTTCCAAGGTCAATTTCACGTTCTCCGGGTTCGTGTTCACATTGTAGTGCGCCTGCATGCCGATGCCATCGATCAGGAGCTTTCCCGGATGGGTAAGCGCATACTTTTCGTTGATGGATTTAACCATATTGTAAATGGCCTGTGCTTTCTTCTGGTTATCTTCGTTGTAGTCGTTGTAGTACAGCTTAATATCCCAATCGGGATGTTCGTCTAGCACTTCTCTCGCTGTCAGGAAAGCCTGCTCCAAATAGTCTGGTCCAATGGCATCGTACCATGGAGATTGACGGAGGGACCCTTCCCAATCGGAGGGATTCGCCGGGTTATCGTTCATCGCTTCATTGACGACATCCCAGGAAATTACCTTGTCACCAAAGTGCTCCATCACGGTTCGGATATGGGTCTTCAAGTTAACGAGCGCTTCGTCCCGTCCCAAGGGAATGGTATTCCCAGCTCCATCCTTTGCCGTATTCATCCATACCGGAGACTGCTGATGCCATACCAGTACATGTCCATGCATCTGCATCCCTTCAGCCAGAACCTTATCTACCATTGCATCCGCTGCCTCAAAGGTAAACTTCCCCTTCACCTGCTGCAGCGCATCCGGTTTCATGGCATTGCCAGCGGTAGCGACATTGTGGTGCATTTTTAGAAGCTCAAGCCGGACGCCTTCGAGATCCTCACTTGTGATTGCGTTGCCGATCAAAAAATTGTTTTGATAGGCATTTTTTACAGGAATCAGGTCCTTCTGTATGGCAATTGGGCCTGTGCCGGTTTTCTCAAAGCTGATGTCATCGATATAAAAGGACGCGGTTGCCTGATTTGAGCTTTCGATATAGAGGGTCAAATATTCGCCGCCTACACTGTTATAGCGGTAGCTTCCCTCGAATTTAACCCAGCCGTCGCTGGTGCTGATGGTTTTGGGTGAAAGAGCCACATAATTCGCGCTGCTTCCACTGCCGGTCTGCGTAGACAGCTGGAGCTGGGAGCTTGCGGGATCCAACAGCTTGACCCAGGCCGATATGGTATATTCGCTTCCCTTGTCTACAAATTTCTCCACACGCAATGAAGGCCCGTTCCAGGTAGCAGATCTGTTCTCTACCTTCAAAGCATAAGAACCATTCTGGGTATGGTTCTCCTCCCCTGTGATGGTCAGCTTCTCCGTCCCGGCTCTGCCTTCAAAACCGCCCGGAGTCTGGTCTTCAAAGGTAATGGTGTTGAAAGGCAGTGCCGGGTCTCTAGGCGGCTCTTCTCCACCGTCCGAAGCTCCCTTCCCGGTAATGCGGAGGTCTCCGATGTAGAACGGAACCGCAGCCCCGGCTGCATTGGAGTTCATGCGCAAGGCTTGATCTTTGCTCGTATCTACGGTAAATTCCTTAGTCAAAGTAACGGCTGCACCAGCTTCATAAGGCACTTCTGCATAATTCCCGTAGCTGCTTACGGTTTGGAGCGCCGCATTGGCACCACCCGGCAGATTTACACCCGCGTCAACATAAACGACAGCGGTCACCGTGTAGGTTTTTCCGTTCTCGAGTCCGAGGCTGCTGAATTTAAAATCAGCCGCATCCCAGTTGTTCGCCCTGTTGCTTACGTATAACGCTGCTCCGTCAGCATTGCCGGCAAAACCTTTACCGGTGACAGCCGTCAGGCTTGCACCACCCGACTGAACGGCCCCGCCTGCCCCCCCTGCAAAGGTTTCATGATAAACCGTAGTGGTCTCTTCTTGTTGCAGAGTTTCAGCTTTCACATCCGGAGCAAGCCCGCCAAATGGAATCAGCAGGATCACCGCCAGGAAAACCGGGAAGAAATGTTTGAACATTTTGATCATGTTTGCACTCCTCTAAACGGATTTTGTTAAAGCGCTTACAACAATAGAAAAGCCGCCCCCTTTCTCAACCCAAATCGTAGCATAATCCAATTATTGCGTCTTACTCCAAATTAAAGATTGTGTCGTGGTTTTTTTAGTTCATTCCGCTGAGTCTTTGTTCTTTGGAAAAGGGCAAAAAAAATACCGCAAGACATCATCTGTCTTTGCGGTACCCATGAAGACACCATGGAATTCCATCTAAAATACATGGCTGGAAGTTCATCCATTCAAACTTGCTCTTACTCAAGCTTGCTCTTACTCAAACTTACTCCTACTCAGTCCGCAATAAGATCCGTAACCTCTCTTCTCATACTCAGCGGGGTATCCTGTGTCGGCTGGCCCACGCGGACCAGGAGCTGAATCGTTCCGCCACCCGGAGCATACTCCTTGTGAATCCTCGTGTAAGGCTCCTTCATTTCAGGGTATTCCTCCAGCACCTGGCTCAGAGGCTGCATCACCAGTCCTTCCTCATGTCCGGCCAGAATCAGCCTGCTGTAGAGCATGCCCGCCTTAACCTGACTAGTGCGGCTATTGTCCTTGCTCACAATCAGAGCGTAGGCCGGTGAGTGGTCCGCTGCCTCCCGGGCTGCCTGAACGGCAAGCTTGGTTGATGCTTTCTCGTTATTAAACGACGGAAAGAGGGTAATCATCCCCTGAAGGAGATGTTTCTTCACACCTGTGGTTCCTTGTCCTTCAAAGGAGAACCCGTAGCGGTATTTATTCTTCTGATATTCATTGGAACGGAATATGCGTGCTGATTCGTCATTCATCCGCGCAAGTCCGGTTTCGATATTCGTCCCCTCTACTCCATAGGCTCCCAGTTTCTGAATGCTGGCAGAATCCTCCAGTAGGGTTAGGGTTAAATCCTTATCATCATTGGTCTGCTTCAGCTGAGCTGTCTGCTCCGGTGTCAGCGGATCAGGCTTATAGGCCATCCGGTTCGTATCCGGCAAAAACAGATAGTCGAACAACGGATTCACCTGAGGTGCTGTCTTGGTGAGTATAATGTCCGCCACAGCCTTCTGATCCATGCTCTCGCTTAAGTTCTGCTCATCGTATTCCCCATCCGGGAACAGCTTAATCTCCGTCTGATACCCAAGCTGCTCACCGGCAACCTTAAGGTATTCCAAAAAGGTTCCCTGCGAGACTAGGGTCTGCCGGGCCAATGGGTCTGTTTCCAGCGCAAGCCTCGTATGATCTGTATACAAGGAGAGCTTAAGTGGATTTTGCTTGTCTAGGCGGATTTTCCAGGGCTGCATATTGTGCCCATTCGCTGCCAGGAGCCCGTATGCTGCCAATTGCAGGCGTGGATCTTCGAATTGTCCGGCATAATCCCGCTTCCAGGGATCCAAATACTTCGCCTTCTTGAATACACCGCTTGCCGTGAATAGTACGCTAACCAGAAGCACGAACAGAACAACAACAGACAGAAGTACAATCATTGATCTTTTGGTACGCTTACTCATAGCCATCTCCCTTTGTACATCTCTATTTGTTAAGCCTATTCCCATTCAGACGGAATGCCACCCCGGATACAATGACAAGCCGCACATTCCCCCGGGTCCATAACATCAATGCCCGCTTTCTATCCTACCCGAGTGCAATAAGTGGATTGATGTGCTACCGTTAAGAAGTCTGCTCCGGGAGACGGCTTCCGGTAAGTGAATTTACTATGCAAAGGAGAGTTATTCACCTATGAAAAGTATCGCTGTATTTTGCGGATCGCGTGACGGAGCTTCCCCCGTCTACAAGGAAAGCGCCCATGCGCTGGGAAAAGCACTGGCAGAACACGGCATCACCCTGATCTACGGCGGGGCAACGGTTGGCCTCATGGGCGAGGTGGCGGACGCCGCTCTGGGAGCCGGAGGGAACGTTATCGGGGTCATCCCCCATTTTCTCAAAAGCCGGGAAATTGAGCACAAGCAGCTCACGGAACTGATCGTGGTGGATTCGATGCATGAACGCAAATTAAAAATGTCGGAGCTGGCTGAAGGATTCATCGCTTTGCCGGGCGGCCCGGGGACAATGGAGGAATACTTTGAGATTTTTACGTGGGCGCAATTGGGGCTGCATCAGAAGCCTTGCGGCATATTGAACGTCCAGCATTATTATGATCCGCTGATTACCCTGTTCGACCAGATGGCCCGGGAGCAGTTCATGCTGGAAAAGCACCGCTCAATGGTCCTCACCGATACCACTCCAGACGGCATGATCCAGCAATTCCTGAGCTATTCGCCGCCACCAGTGAAAACGTACCTTACGGATGAGCGTACCTGATCAGAGATTAAAGAATTCTATAGCCGGGGCTTCCGGCGGTAATCTAATGAAGCAAGCCGCAAATGACCAAAAACGAAAAACAGCGATCCTCCAATGACCGGAGGATCGCTATTTTGCTGCTTTTTACTCTTTTAAGAACATAAGACGCTGTCTCTGTTGTAGGCGTATCTATTTATGAGACAGCGGCTTTTTCCTGCTGAAGATCATCTGTACTGCCTAGGCCAGCTTAACCAGACTGTAGTTTTTCTTGCCTTTGCGGATGATGATGAACCGCCCGCCGATGGCGTCTTCTGCAGTGACCTCCGCCCCGATATCGGTAACGCGCTCACCATTAAGTGAAATGGCTCCCTTGGTGATGTCTTCACGTGCCTGGCGCTTGGACGGCTCAATACCCAGATCGACCAGCCAATCCACGATATTCTTCGAATCTCTGCCTGATGTGAAGGTCGGCATTTCCTTGAAGCCTTCCTCGATCTCCTCCGCAGTCAGGGAACGGATATCTCCGCTGAACAGGGCTGCGGTAATACGCTTCGCCTGCTCCAGCAGTTCCTCACCGTGCACGAAGCGGGTCATTTCCTCCGCCAGTGCCTTCTGCGCTTCGCGCTTATGCGGCTCGTTCTGTACCTTTTCCTCCAGGACGCCGATTTCCTCTTGGGTCAAGAAGGTGAAGTATTTGAGGTATTTCACCACATCGCGGTCGTCGGCATTCGCCCAGAACTGGTAGAACTCGTACGGCGTTGTTTTTTTCGGATCAAGCCATATTGCGCCGCCAGCGCTTTTGCCGAATTTGGTGCCGTCCGATTTGAGCATCAGCGGGATGGTCAGGCCGAACACCTTGGCGTCCGCCCCTTCTTTTTTACGGATCAGGTCCAGTCCGCTTGTGATATTACCCCATTGGTCGGAACCGCCGACCTGCAGCTGCACATCCTCGTGCTGGTACAAATGCAGGTAGTCAAGCGACTGCAGAATCTGGTAGGAGAATTCCGTGAACGAAATCCCGCTCTCCAGACGGCTGGACACCACATCTTTGGCGAGCATAGTGTTGATGCTGAAGTTTTTGCCATAATCTCTTAGAAATTCGATGACGTTAATCTTATGGGTCCAGTCATAGTTGTTGACCATACGGACCTGATTGTCGCTTTCGGTCACAAACAGCTTCTTCATCTGCGCCGTCAGCGCATCCACATTCGCCTGAATTTGCTCCATGGTCTGGAGGGAACGCTCACTCTGGCGGCCGCTCGGATCACCGATGGTTCCTGTTGCCCCGCCAATCAGAATGACCGGACGGTGTCCGGCAAGCTGGAAGCGTTTCAGTACCATGAAGGGAATTAAATGGCCGATATGCATGCTGTCGCCCGTTGGATCTACGCCGCAATAGAGTGAAACTGCCTTCGTGTTCGTTAACTCCCGCAGTCCTTCTGCATCTGTCTGCTGATTGATGGCATCGCGCCATTCCAGTTCATCGATAATGTTCAAGCTGATACAGCCCCTTTATTATGATTTTCGTATTCGTCTGATGTACGTTGAATCAGGTAACTCGTACCTCTTTACGGTGGACCAGGCAACAACAAAAAAATCGCCCCCTTGTCTATACAGACACAGGGACGATTATGATTAACCGTGTTACCACCCAAATTGCACAGACCGCCTGACGGCAGGGCCCGCACCACTCACAGCGAGGTATCGTTCGCTTGATTTCCGCTTGGCATTACCCAAGATACTCCAGAGTGTAATTCGCAGTCCATGTGTGTGCCAGGGTTCCATCCCCACCCGGCTTTCTGTGACAGGGACAAAGGCTGCTACTGTCTCGTTCATCGCATATCAGCTATAAGATTACTGAAAGTATAGTCAATTCAAAATTTGTTGTCAATGCCGGACCCGCCAGTTCTCTAAAGTGTAGACCAGCTTACCTCCATAAAATCAGATTTTTTTGTTATCTATTTTTAATAACTATTCCCAAACAAACCCTTATATGTTATGTTGGATATATATGGATATTGGGAGGTGGTCTGGTCCGGGTACCGAATACACTTCTGGGAGCATGCAGAAAATTGAAAGCAAATCTAAATCCGCAAAGGAGGAACTACCATGAAACCGAGCAAGTATTTTTCGTTCCGCAGCTTTAGTTTTTTGGCCCTAACGTGTGTCCTTATCCTCTCCCTCTCAATCCCCCAGAAGCAGGCAGCAGCAGCAGGAGTCTCAGTCAAGGGCTTCCATGTAAGCGGTACCAAGTTAATTGACGCAACAGGCAGCCCTTTTGTCATGCGGGGTATAAATCATGCGCACACCTGGTATAAAAATGACCTGGCAACCGTTATCCCTGCCATTGCAGCCACCGGCGCTAATGTAGTGCGGATCGTGCTCTCCGATGGGGGCCAGTGGTCCCTCGACAGTCTGTCCGATGTGCAGAATATACTTGCCCTTTGTGATCAGTACAAGCTGACCGCCATGCTTGAGGTGCATGACGCAACAGGCTCGGATAACGTTTCTACGCTGAATGCGGCTGTCAACTATTGGATCAGCATCAAGGATGCGCTAATCGGCAAGGAAGACCGGGTCATCGTTAATATTGCTAACGAATGGTTCGGCTCCTGGAGCACCCAGGCCTGGGCCAGCGGCTATCAATCCGCCATTCCAGCCCTTCGGGCCGCAGGCATCAAGAATACGCTGGTCGTGGATGCCGCTGGCTGGGGGCAGTATCCGTCCTCTATTTTCACTAGCGGGAACGCCGTATTCAATTCTGATCCGCTTGCAAACACGATCTTCTCCATTCATATGTACGAGTATGCCGGAGGTTCAGCCGCCACGGTAAAGGGCAATATTGACAACGCCCTGGCCATAGGGGTACCGGTCATCGTCGGGGAGTTCGGCTGGAAGCATACAAGCGGAGATGTCGATGAAGCAACCATTATGAGCTATGGGCAGGAAAAAGGCGTTGGCTGGCTCGCGTGGTCCTGGTATGGAAACGGCGGCGGCGTCGAATATCTCGATATGGCCAGCGGCCCTGCAGGCAGCCTCTCGGATTGGGGAAATTCCATTGTGAACGGTCCCTATGGCACGAAGGCAACCTCAGTACTCAACAAAATCTATACCACACCCGGTTACGTGCCTGTTCCGGACAATGGGACAACACCTACACCTACACCGACACCGACTGCAACACCGACACCAACCGCAACGCCAACACCTACTGCAACACCTACACCTACTGCCACACCGACACCTACTGCCACTGCAACTCCAACAGTTTCGCCAACAGCCGCTCCAGCCGGTCTTGAACTCTATTACCGCGCCGGTAATACGAATACCACGGACAACGTGATCAAACCCCAATTTAATATCAAGAACAACGGCACCTCTGCCGTCAACTTGAGCGGGCTGAAGATACGGTACTATTTCACCAAAGACGGATCGCAGACGCTTAATGGTGCAATGGACTGGGCACAGATGGGTGCAGCCAACATTACCATTACTTTTGGAACTGCCAATGCCGCAGGTGCTGATTCCTATCTAGAAGTCGGCTTTACCCCCGGAGCAGGTTCTTTGCCAGCCGGAGGACAGACCGGAGATATCCAGCTGCGGCTATTCAAAGGCGACTGGAGTAATTTTAACGAAGCAGATGATTATTCCTTTGATGCCACCAAAACAGCATTCAGTCCCTGGAATCATGTAACGCTGTATCAAAACGGCACACTCGTGTCGGGCGTACAGCCTTAAGCACGGTCGTTATCACCTGAATCTGTATAAAAACAAAGGGGAGTACCTTCGGCCGCTGCCGGCCCGCAGTACTCCCCTTTACTTATCGATTCGATGACAAACGGGCGGGACAGGGTTGTCCTCTGATTCTTCAATTAAACACCGGCTGGTGTATAATGCAAGGAGCATCTCTGATACTCACTGGTATAGTGATACATAAAGCATACCATTTCCAATACTACAGATCAGCGGACCTTGCCGTTCAAGTGTCCCTGCCGAAAAGAGGTTATCATCATGACATTGTCTGCTTATTCCACCTATGATGCGCTGGGACTTGCCGCGCTGGTCCGTGCGCGGGAGGTGTCGCCGCGTGAGCTTGTTGAGGCGGCTCTCGCCAGATTGGACGAGGTCAATCCCCTGCTGAATGCCGTTGTCCGCACCCGCCGGGAGGCGGCCTTGAAGGAGGCCGATGCCATGCCGGCAGATGATCCGTCCCGGCCGTTTGCCGGTGTGCCCTTTCTGCTGAAGGATATCTCCCAGGCGATTGGTGGTGAGCCGCTCACTTCTGGCGCCCTCCTGCTGAAGAATAACATTGCCAAACGCGATTCGAACTATGTCGCCCGTATCCGAAACGGCGGGTTTATTCCGCTCGGGCACACGAATACCCCCGAGTTCGGTCTGAAAAATATCACCGAGCCGCTCCTGCACGGGCCTGCACGGAATCCCTGGAGCACGGACCGCTCGCCCGGAGGCTCCAGCGGCGGAGCTGCCGCCGCAGTGGCTTCCGGAATCGTACCGGCTGCGGGTGCCAGCGACGGAGGCGGCTCAATCCGCATCCCGGCCTCCTTCACCGGCCTGTTCGGGCTGAAGCCTACCCGCGGCCGTACGCCGGTAGGGCCGGGAGTCGGCCGCCAGTGGCAGGGCGCCTCCATTGATTTTGCGCTGACGCGTTCCGTGCGCGACAGCGCAGCCATGCTGGATCTGCTGCAGATTGTGCAGCCGGAGGCCGCGTTTCAGACGCCGCTGTATCCGGGCGTCTATCTGGACGATCTTATAAATCCCGAACCGCGCAAGCTGCGGATTGCTTTCACAACAGCCTCGCCTGTCGGAACCCCAGTCACCGGAGAGGCGGCTGCAGCTGTATTAAAAACCGTAAAATGGCTCCAGGAAGAAGGCCATGAGGTCGAAGAGAAGCTTAGTCCGGTAAACGGCGTGCGGCTGATGGAAAATTACTATACGATGAACGCCGGAGAAGTGGCGGCCATGTTCCTGTCTCTGGAAACCGGGATGGGCCGCAGCATTGCGGCACATGAGGTGGACATCGTGACCTGGGTGCTGGGGGAAGCCGGTAAAAAGGTCTCCGCCGCCGAATTCGTGCACAGCCTGAACGAATGGGATGTGGCTGCCGCACAAATGGCGGGCCTGCTGAGCCGCTTTGACCTCTACATCACACCTGCGAATGCGGATTCCGCACCTAAGATAGGAGAGCTTACCCAGCAGCCGGAGGAAATAGAAGCTTTGCTGCACGTAAGCGAGCTGCCGAAGGATGCGCAGCGGCGGATGATCTACGAGATGTTCGAGCCCAGCCTGACTTATACCCCTTTTACACAGCTGTCCAATCTCACGGGTCAGCCCGCCATGAGCGTTCCCCTGCACCTTACACCGGCAGGCCTGCCTATTGGAGTTCAGGTGATGGCTTCCAAGGGCCGCGAGGATCTGCTGCTGCAGCTGGCCGCCCAATTGGAGCAGTCGGAGCTGTGGGTGGGGATGAAGGGGAATCCAATGTTTCCTTAGCCCCAGACCCTTCATCTTGGAATGCCGGTGGCTGCAGCCCCAAAGATTGCACCATCCCCACAACCAAACATTCCCTCCCGCTTCAGCAGTAGCAGTCCCCGGGTCCGGATGATTTAGAATCAACTGAAGCCCCTTCAGTATGACTTTTGGGAGCTGTGGGAGCAGGTCTTACCCCGAGCGGAATTCCCGGGGTGTCTGTCCGGTCTCACGGTGGAACAGACGGGAGAAGTAGTGGACCGAGCTGAAATGATATTTCCCGGCGATTTCTGTAATGCTCAGCGAGGTATGCAGCAGATCCTCCTTGGCCCGGTTCAGCCGGAAGCGGTTCATATACTGGACGGGCGAACAGCCGGCTGACTTTCTGAACAGCTCGAAGAAATGCCCCCGGCTCAGCTTCAATTCCCGGTAATAACATTCCAGCGGCCTCGGCACTTCATGCAGCAAATCCTGTTCGAGCCGCTCCAGCAGCGCGCTGATCCGGCGGTCCGGGAACGGCGGGTCCCTCAGCATCTGTTGAAGGAAAAAATCAATAAACTCCTGGAAGTTCCGCTGAATGCTCAAATTGCGGATAAACGTCTGCTCATTTACAAATTGACCTGAAGTGTAGAACTTCTGAAACCGTTCAGCCCACACACGGACAGAACCGGCCTGAAGCTGCAGCGGGAGCGGATACGGAAGTTGCGGACCCAACCATTCCGGCAGCTGCTCCGGTTCATAACAGATCGGGCAGGCCCAATCGAAATGGCCCTCCCGGTCCACATGACCCCAGTCGAAATAACAGCACAGATGTACCATCGGCTCTGCCGGATCAGCCAGCCATTCATGGGACTGTCCGGGAGGCAGATAGACCAGTGAGCCCGGGCTTACCTGGACTTGTGTCCCCCCGGTCTCCAGTACCCCGTAACCCTCACTGAGCAGATAGACAGAGCTCATATAGCAAATCCGTTTCGAGCTTGACTGCCCCTTGGCAAAAGGATACCGGGTGGCCAGATAGACATACGGGTGCAAGGCTGAAAGCTTCATCTCACCATCCTCCCGCTATGCTTATTGGGCGCCGGCGGATGCTGCCTCCGCTTCAATGGCTGCCGCTAATTCCTCATACGAGCCACCCTTCAGCAGTTTGCCGTTCACCATAAACTGTGGTGTTCCATTGACTCCATAGTTTCCAGCCGTTTTGAAATCCTCCTTCACCGGCAGCATGTAAGTATGCTCCTGCAGATCTTTGGCAAAGCGGTCATAGTCTATGCCGCCGATATTATTTTTGACGAAATCAAGCAGAAACTGCGGTGTGGCCCAGATCTTGGTCTCATCCCCCTGATGGTCGTAGAGCTTGCTCATGAACTCCCAGAATTGTTCGTTGTCCTGGGCTGCAATGGCTTCCCCCGCACTGGCCGCCATGATCGAATCACGGTCGATAAAAGCAAAGTTCATGAAGAACAGCTCTGCCTTGCCGGTATCGACGAACTCTTTTTGGAAGCGTTCGAAGTACGTTTCCTTCCACTTCTTGCAAGAAGGGCATTTGAAATCTGCGAATTCAATCACCTTCACCTTGGCAGTACTGCTGCCCAGATGGGGCTGCTTCTCATATTTCAGGCCTTCGGCATCGTAATCCCCGCGAATCTCCGTGTAGTTCGGCAGTCCTCTGAGGCCTGAGGAAGCCGCTGACGCACGCAGAAAAAACACGGACGCTGCAATCACGAGAACGGCAATCATAACGACAGATATCGCAAAGGCAGATCCTGACCGGGGCTGCCCGGTACGGCGCTTGCTTCCGCGGATGGAACGAGTCTGATGGGCTGAATGGGTCTGATGGGCTGAATGGGTCTGGTTGGCTGAGTTCGAAAGATTGGATAGCTTGCCCTTTGCTTTGGACATGGTTAGATCCCCCTCAAAAGATTTTCATCATCTGAATAATAAATGATAACGCTTTCTAAATTAATGGTAGTGATTCCTTCCAGCTCCGTAAAGGTACGTTTGCGGTGCCTTGCGTACCTTTTTCCCTGTGCAGGCCTTTCCCGGCAGTTTGGGTCTGCATTTCGATCCCCTATTGCCTGATTACTGTATAACCATCCGCGAATTCATCCGCCGATCGTGCAAAAATACGACACCTTGCTAAATACAACCGGCCATCAACCGGTTACATTGTAGAAGACTGGAGGCCAGGGTTAATGCGCCGACTGCTACGGCTGGCCTGCTACGCATTTGCAGAGATGAAAGGAGGAGAACCTATGCATGAAACCACAAGTATAGGAAATTCAGAGGATTCAATCCTGTCTTTGCCGCTGGCAAAAGAACAGGCCCAGGAACACGCGGCCCGGCATAACCTTACTTTGGAGGGACCGGCAGCAGATTTTTTTGAAGGAGCGCTACTGGGAAACGGCGGGCTTGGGGTGGTGCTCACTACCCGCCCGGATGCGGTGATGCTCCATTTTGGACACAATAATGTCTGGGATATCCGAATAGCGGAGCAACATGCTGAGGAGATTATGACCTTTAAAGAGGTCTATAAGCGGTTCGAAGCGCTTCCCGCTGAATTACCGCAGCTCATGGACCACCCGTGGTACCGGGAATATTGCGAGATGGCCGGGGACAACTACAGCAAAAGCTACCCGCGTCCGATGCCCTGCGGTTCACTGCTGCTCCGGTATGACCGGCGTACAGCCGAGGTGCTGGGGCACACCCTCCACATCGGGGACGGACGCTGCACGGTTGAGTTTCTGGTCCAGGGGGAGCGGGCTGTATTGGAGGTTTTTGTGGATGCCGTTCAGGACCGGCTGTGGATGTCTGTATGCAATTCTGCTAGCGGCAAAGCTCTATCGCTGTTTCACGAAGCACGGCTCATTCCCGACCCCAACACGCCTTCCGGGTTCCCCTCCGCTGTAATCGATGTTGATCCCGCGGCGGGAGTGCTGTCCTTTACCCAAGTCCTGCCCTGTGTGGAGGCTCCCGAGGTTCCCTATAGCGGGCATGACCAAGATAAGGCTTTCCGGCTGGCGGTCCGCATCACAGGCGCAGTTCCTTCGGCTGGCGGTGAGGGGGACCGGCTCAGCATCGCTGATACCGGCAGCGGCTTCTCCGCCTGCGCGGAGCTATGGGAGGGCCGCAGGACGGTAATCCAGCAGCCGGCAGTGCAGATGCACCCGCCCGAATTGTCCGGGTACAACGATGCCTGGCAACGGACAAACGAAAAGTGGCTGGAATACTGGGAGTGCTCCAGTGTGTCCCTTGAGGACGAATATCTGGAGCGGGTCTGGTACCGCAATCTGTACTTTTTAAATTGCTCTGTCCGTGAAGGGGTCACCTGTCCCGGGCTGTTCGCCAACTGGAGCTATGGTTCCATCGGGTCCGAATGGCATGGGGACTATCACATGAACTACAATACACAGCAGCCATTCTGGGCAGCATTCTCCAGCAACCATCTGGACAAGCATCTGCCTTATGCGGATATGGTAGACCATGTGCTGCCGGTCAGCCAACAATGGGCACGGGACTATTACGGGCTGCGCGGTGCTTACTTCCCCCATTCCGCCTACCCGGTGGAAATGACGATGATGCCTTATCCGGTTCCGCACTGGGGCTGGGAGGTCTGTGAAACGCCGTGGACCGTGCAAAGCCTATGGTGGCATTACCTCTACTCCATGGATGAAGCCTTCCTTCGCAGCCGCGCATTTCAGCCGATCCGGGAAGCCGTCCGGTTCATGGCAGATTACATGCAGCGGCCGGAAGCCCGGGGTCCGCGCTGGAATGACGACTGTTATCATATCTTTCCTACTGTCGTGCCGGAGCTGTACGAGATTGCACCGGGCTTTGCCCGGAACAGTGATTGTCTGATCGATCTGACACTGACAAAATTTATTTTCCATGCATATATCCGGGCCTGCGCGGTGCTTGGACTGGAGGAAGCGGAAGACGGCCTGCTTGCAGAGGTTCAGGAAATTCTTAATCACTTTCCCGAATATCCAACAGCCGAATCCAATGCAGGCCAGGTCTTTGTGTCGGTGGCAGGAGAGAATCCCGAGGTCGTCTACAACGTCCCGGTTCCGCTCGCAACAGTCTTTCCCGGAGAAGAGCATGGTCTGCACTCTTCCCCGGAAGAATACCAGACGGCGGTGGAGTCCTACCGCAATCACCGGAATGAAGGCGGGAATGAACTGGTATTCCAAGCTCTGGCCGGGGCGCGGCTCGGCATCCTCGATCTGGAGCGGTTCAAGCGGCAAATTGCCTATTGTCTGCTGCCTAACGGCACTTGCACCGACAGAGTGCTGATGAGCGGGGGACGGTACCCGGATACAGCGGACTTTGACTTCATGTCCCGGATGGGTATCTGGTTCGAGAATTTCTCGCTACCTGCCGTAATCAATGAGTGCCTGCTCCAGAGCTATAACGGGGTGCTGCGATTCTTCCCGAACTGGCCGGAGCATCAGAGAGCAGAATTCCGCAGCCTGCGGGCAGTGGGCGGCTTCCTGGTCAGTGCAGCTTTTGAAGCGGGTGAAGTGCAGTGGATTGAGGTGTTCAGTGAAGCAGGAGCCGATTTGTCCTTCTATATCCCTTGGGCCTATGGAGCCGAATGTACCGGAGATTCCGTTGGGCGGCAGATCTGCACAGGAGGGACAGGAACGCTGCGTACAGTTGCCGGGGAAACCCTCCGCATAGTAAAACACAGCAGGGAATAGCTGGATCTGGTTATGGATTCAGATCCTCCACATTGAAGCGCCCTCCAATCTCTGATTGAAATTGGAGGGCGCTTTTGCAGGGAATACTTCACTTCACAAAAATAACTGGGGTCATTGCTTCTAACCTACCTCCAGCTGTTCCAAGCGGCTATTCAGTGTATAACTTCCCCCAGCCTCGGTGAGAAGAGTACTCCGGTGTTCACCCGAGCGGACAGTTATTGTACCCGCTGAAAAGGTGCGTAATGTAGCCGTGGTTAGTATTCCATCCTTCCAATCCATATCTACCTCGACCTTCCCTTTGGCGCAAAGTCCTGATACCGAGCCTGTGCTCCAATCTGCTGGAAGCGCGGGCAGCAAATGAATCTCTCCAGCCCGGCTCTGCAGCAGCATCTCTGCAATGGCAGCCGTTCCGCCGAAATTGCCGTCAATGACGAAGATATTGCTCTCCGCTCCGGCAATACCAGCCTTTGAATAGGTCAGCAGATTGTCCAGACATAACCCGCTAATCAGATGCGAGATATGCCTGTAGGCTCGCTCCCCGTCATGGAGCCGGGCAAAGTACAGCCCAAACAGCGCGGCGGTAAATTCCACATCCTCCAGCTCATCCTGCATCATGCGGTTCTCCAGCGTGACCCGGGCCGCCGCGCTGAGCTCCGGCGTCTCCTCGGGTGTAATCCGGCTGGCGGGATAGAGTGCAAACAAATGGGAGAGATGACGGTGCTCCGGCTGTGCCTCCCTGTAATCCTCCAGCCATTCCTGCAGCTGCCCCTGTCTGCCGATCTGCAGCGGCGGCAGTTTGTGGATCGCCTCTTCAAGCTGCGCCTGAAGCTCTTCATCCTTATTCAGCAGCGCTGCCGCTTTCAGACAGAATTCAAAAAGCTCCCGGACCAGCACCTGGTCCATAGTCGGCCCCATAGAGAGCTGCCGGTTCTCACCGCTATGACCCTCCGGATAGAAGCTGTTCTCCGGCGAATTCGAAGGTCCTGTCACCAGCCAGCCGTACGCCGGATGTATGGTCATGTAGTCTAGGAAGAAGACTGCCGCTTCTTTGAGCACAGGATAGGCCTGCCCTTCCAGAAACTCACGATCCTGACTGTATTCGTAGTGCTCGATCAGATGCATGGCGATCCACAGTCCCCCGGTGACATTGAGCCCCCATGAGGTTTCCCAGCCGGGTGCGGTGAATCCCCAGACATTGGAGAACACATGAGCAACCCAACCTGTACTACCGTAGAAATCTCTTGCTGTCACTCTACCCGCACGGGACAAAGCCTCAATGTAACGCATTAGCGGCAGATGACTCTCTCCCAGATTCGCAATCTCGGCAGGATAGTAATTCATCTGGGTATTGACATCCAGATGATAATCGCAGCTCCAGCCCATCCGGCAGGCTTCGCCGTCATTCCAGATCCCTTGCAGATGCAGCGGCAGCGGCGAGTCTGCACGTGACCCGGCAATCATCAGGTAGCGGCCGTACTGCAGGAACAATGCAAACAGCTCCGGGTCTCCGCTGTGATTCTGCTGCAGCAGGGCGATGCGTCTGTCCGTCGGCAGCTCCGAAATCTCCGAGCGTCCCAGCCGGACATCGACCTTGCTGAATTCCTGGCGGTAATCCCGGATATGATCCGCGCGCAGGCTGACATAGCCCTTAGCAGCCGCCTGTTCCAGACTTCTTGCACTCAGTGCTTGCAGGTCCGCTCCTGCATGCTGGTAATCAGTGCTGACCGTAAAATAAATCCAGGCTTCATCCGCCCCGGCTACTGTCAACCGGCCATCCCGTGAGCTTAAGGTTCCCCCGGAAGCTGACACCCTGATTCCGCCTTCAGCCCTTACTCCACAGGTACCATCGCTGTGCACCTGCTCTCTCGCTTGGGTTTGAAATTCCAGGGTATCCCCGTTCACAGAGCGGACAATGAACGGGCCTGTGCTGCCAGCAGCACTTAACGTGAAGGATACACCGCCAGGCGATTCACTCCAGATCCTGGAAGCTACAACATCATCTGCATGGGAGGCAAAAACCTCACGCAGCACCGTGCAACCACCGCTCTGAGACTCCGCATGCGCAACTGCACGATCCAAATCCAGCCCGCGTCTGAACCGGGCTTCCGCATTCCCTGCCCGCTCCACTTCCTTCTCAGCTTCCCCTTGCCTGTCCGGACTATCAAAAGAGAACACAATCTCGCACAATCCCAGGTGGGTCCCGTAATTCCGCTTCTCCGGCTGCAGATATTGCTTGGCAAGCCGGTCACCTTCTGCATAATCACCAGCCATAAAAAGCCCCTGCATGCGCCGTAGTGCCTCCTTCCCGCCAAACGGGCCGGGTACAGCCTCTTCTCGTCCGGACCAGTAGGTCACCTCGGTCATACTCCACACTTCACGCTGCGGAGCCGCCATAATCACTGCGCCGATCCTGCCATTTCCGATCGGCAGTCCCTGGCCCCAGCCCGCAGCCGGGCTGGAGTACCATAATTTCAAATCGCTCAATTAGCATCCTCCTGTCTGTCCTCTGATCTGGCATATGAATAAAACCTCCGTTCAAACCATCCGTTCCTAAAAAACAATAGCAGAAACAGCGATGCCGGCCTTGGCAGGCCGGCATCGGGTGGGCGTAGCACGGTTGCTTGTGCAGCAGCTTATTTCACTGAAGCGTCATACGCCTTTTGCAGAATTTCCAGATAACGGTCCAGCTTCAGATCCTTCAGACCCTTCACATAGGCATCCCAGTCCTTGTTCAGATCCTTATTGCCGGTAATGAACTGAAGCTCATTCTGCTCAATGTAGTTTCTCAGATTCGTCTGCAGCATGCTGGCTTCGTCAATCTCTGTCGGATCAATCCAGATGGACCAGAGCGGGAACAACTCCTTAGGTTCATGACCCTGGTACAGCAGCGAAGCATTGTACAATCTGCGTTCGTAGCCGTTCGAGGAATAGATATCAGTCGCCTGAACGAAGGTGTCGCGGTATTCCTTCGGCATGTAGAAATGTCCCATTCCGCTCCAGCCCGCATTACGCGGCGCTTCGCCTTCCGCCATCGGGATCGGCTTGATCACCGGTTTGACATCCTTGCCTAGTGCGACATCGCCTGCCACCGGATCGGTCCAGTCGATTCCCTTCATGCCGCTTGCCGCGTTCGTCTGGCCTTCCGGTGTGAACATATAATCCACCATCTTGATCAGAGCCACTTTTGCCTCTTCACTGGCTTTGTTAGTGATGACGAACTTGGCGCCTGGTGACACCCCGCCCGCATCATGTGTCGTGTAAGAGATCCCTTTCGGTCCGGTAAGCGGTGGCAGGGCATTGTAATGTGCGGAACGGGTGTTACCTGGATCGATGTTGATAAAAATCGCCGGATGCATGCCTGCACCTGCGCCGAGGATTTCGGCATCCGCATTTTCACCGATTTTCTTAAAGGCCTCCGCATTCTGGGTAAAAGCCCCCGGATCGATCAGACCGGCATCATACAGCGATTTGATATAGGTCAGGCCTTCCTTCCATTCCGGCTTAACAGCGGCTGACTCCACCTTGCCGTCCGTCATATTCAAGTAGTTGCGGTCATCATCATAGACGAAGCTGTTCATAAGATAAGGAATAATGCGTACGCCAAAATCTTCAGTAGAACCGCTCAGCGGCACTTCATCGGCTTTGCCGTTGCCGTTCGGGTCCTTCGTCTTGAAGGCTTCCAGCATTTGCTTGAACTCCTCTGTAGTTTTCGGCTCTTCCAGGTTCAGCTTCTTCAGCCATTCGGTGTTGATCCACATTTTGTTCGGATAGGAACAGTGGAAGCACTCGGCGTAAGCGCCCAGGCCATAGATATTGCCGTCAGGAGCCGTATTCAGCGTTTTCATTTCAGGGTGCTTTTCCATGGCTGCTTTGATATTCGGTGCATATTGGTCAATCAGGTCATTCAGCGGAACCAGAACGCCCTGCTGGCCATATTTCAGCACATCCCCCTGGGAGAATTCATCAATGTAGGCAGTGAGCAAATAAGCATCGGGATAGTCACCGCTGGCGAGTGAGATTTGGCGTTTTTCCTTGGCGCCGTCGGAGGGATTAATCTGCCAGTTGAATTTGATGCCGAACTTGTCTTGAACGAATGTGGTGAATTTATTGGTCGGGATATCAATGCCTGATTCCTGGACGGCAAAGACGCTGACCTCCACAGGTTTTGAGGCCTCCGCTGCGTTTCCGTTGCCAGACGCTGTGCCGGATGCTGTACCGGACGGGCTTTCTGTATTATTTTTGCCCGAGCAGCCACTGATCACAACTGTAAATACCGTTACCAGCATTAACAAGGCTAACAAACTTTTCTTCAAAGCTGATCAACTCCCTCTTTGTAGTTGGACAGGTTGGTTATGTGTTGCCAAATGGAAACGGCTGCCCGTCCTTAAACAGACAATATCCGTTTCAGCGAGAAAGATAAGGATCATTTATGGCACGAAGCATATAAATGCTTATCTTTTAAGAAAGGCCTCACCCCCTTACCGGTTCATCGCTTCCCCTTACCCCTTGACTGAGCCGACCAGCATGCCCTGTACGAAATACCGCTGTACAAAAGGATAAATGACAAGCACAGGCAAGGTGGCGACGACTATCAGCGCATATTTCAGTAGTTCGGCCATCTGCTGCCGCTCTACCATCGCCATGGCATCCATCGCCCCGGCACTGTTGTTCTGGATAATGATACTGCGCAGCACCAGCTGCAGCGGGAACAAGTCAGCCGATTTCAGATAGATCAGGGCATCGAAATAGGAATTCCATTGGCCGACTGCATACATCAGCACCAGCACCGCAATAATCGGCTTGGAGAGCGGCAGCACTACGCTGCGGATGAAGCGCATATCGCTGCAGCCGTCAATCTCACTGGCCTCCAGCAACTCCTCGGGAATGGAGGACTGGAAAAAGGACCGGGCAATAATCACCTGCCACACCCAGATCGCATTGGGAATCAGCAGCGCCCAACGCGTATCGATCAGGTGCAGCTCCCGGACCACCATATAGGTGGGAATCAGCCCGCCGCTGAAGATCATTGTAAAGGTAATGATCATCATCAACACATTGCGGCCAAAAAAAGCTCTGCGCGACAGCGGGTAGGCGATCATAATCGTCAGGGTCACACTGATCAGCGTACCGGCTGCCGTATAAAAGATGGAATTGGCATACCCGCTGATAATCTCATGCGTACTGAACAGGACCTTGAAGCCCTTGAAGGAAATATCGACCGGCCACAGCCAGACCCGGCCCGAGGTGACAGCTGCCGGACTGCTGATGGAGCTGCTGATAATGAAGATAAGCGGATACAGCACAACGATAACTACAAGGATGAGTACGGTGTACACCACAGTCAGAAATATCCGGTCACCGACGGATTCTTTAATTTTTTGGGGAACTGCTGCCGAAGCTGCCATACAGGAACTCCTTTCTTACCAGATGCTGTTATTGGTGATTCGTTTGGCCAGTCCGTTCACGGTAACCAGCAGAACCAGATTGATCAGTGAATTGAACAAGCCGACCGCGGTAGCAAAGCTATAATTGGCATTCAAAAGGCCGATCCGGTAGACATAGGTGGCTATAATCTCAGAATTAGCGATATTCAGCGGGTTTTGCAGCAGATAGACCTTTTCAAAGCCAATCGCCATCACGTTACCCACATTCAGAATCAGGATAATCACAATCGTAGGTACGATTCCGGGAAGATCGACGTGGCGGATCTTTTGAAACCGTGAAGCGCCATCCACCCGAGCCGCCTCATATAGTGTAGGATCGATGCCAGCCAGTGCAGCCAGGTAGATCACGGCGCTATAGCCTGCGGTCTGCCAGATGTCAGACCAGACATAGATGGAGCGGAACATGCCGGGCTCCCCCAGGAAATTCACCGAGTCCAGGCCGAAGAAATTCATGGCGATGTTGGCGAACCCCAGACGCGGAGCCAGAAACAGCATAATAATGGAGACCATAACTACAGTGGAGATAAAATATGGCGCAAACGATACAAGCTGGACGAACCGTTTGAACCTGCCGCCACGGATTTCATTTATCATCAGCGCGAGCAGGATCGGAATCGGAAACCCGGCCAGCAGCAGATAGCCGCTCAGCAGAATGGTATTCTTGACCAGCGTCCAGAACAGCGGATTCTCAAAAAACAGCTCGAAGTGCTTAAAGCCGACCCAGGGGCTGCCCCATATCCCCTTAATTACGTTGTAGTCCTTGAAAGCCAGTACAGCATTCGCCATTGGATAATACTTAAAGATCAGAAAGAACAGCAAAGGCGGAATGACGAGCAGATGCAGCTGCCAGTGTTTCATGATATTTTTTCCGGCGGTATGCAGCCAGCCCTGGCGTTTGCTTCGGGGCGCCGTTTGGGTGCTCATAACCATTTCTTTTTCCAGATGAATCTCCCCCCTTAAAAGTTTGGCCAGCGTTACTTCATTGATTTCACTTCGCGTCAAAAACTTACTTCGTAAGCAGATGCTTAGTTTGCCAGCCGCTGCTCCCTTGCATTAGTTCGAGCAAAAATCGGTTCGGAAGCATTCGCTTTGTACTATTTGTTTGTGTGATAGCGCTTTCTCACGAGTTGATCATAGGGCATGATAACCGGCTTTGAACAGGTACACTTCCGTATTTTGCGTACAGATCGCCCGGTTTGCAGGGGGCATCACTTCCTGGGACGGCCTGATTTCCGCGGTCTTGCAAGCGGATACATTATTTGGCATACCCCTTGGGCAGAAACGGCTGCACCGCCCGGGAGGGACAATGCAGCCGCTATATTCTTGGGGTTGCAGGAGAATCTGCATCCCCCTCTCCGAGGGGCCCCCGCTTCACCTGTCCTTCCCAACTTCCCCGGACCAGGAGATAAGCACAAGTGGAAAAAGTGAACTTAATACCGCCGAAAACAGCAAATGTGAAGGTTTAGGTGGAAAAAGGAAACTTAAAAATTCCATATCCCCCTCCACCGAGGGAAATGAGCTAGATTAGTTTTACTTTTTCCACTTAGTCTGCCGAGCGCAGGGTGCTCGGGCCAGTTAGTTTTACTTTTTCCACTTAGCCTGCCGAGCGCAGGGTGCTCGGGCCAACTAGTTTTACTTTTTCCACTTAGCCTGCCGAGCGCAGGGTGCTCAGGCCAGTTAGTTTTACTTTTTCCACTTAGCCTCCTGAGTGCAGGGTGCTCGGGCCAGTTAGTTTTACTTTTTCCACTTAGTCTGCCGAGCGCAGGGTGCTCGGGCCAGTTAGTTTTACTTTTTTCAACACTTTTCTATTCAGCATTCGATTGTCTGTAGGTGCTGGGGGAAATGCCGGTTAACCGCTTGAAGGCTCTACGGAAGGAATGTGAGCTGTTGTAGCCCACTCTTGCCGCAATCTCATCCACCGTATACCTGCTGTCCTTCAGCAGGAGCGCCGCCTGATCCATCCGGACCTTCACCAGATGATCGGAATAATTCACACCAGTCACCTCCTTGAACAGCTGGGAGATGTATTTTTCCGGCCGTTCCACATGCTCTGCCACCCGGTACAGGGTCAGCTCGGTGTCCGAATACATATCCTCGGTATACTGGTAGATCTGCTTGATGATCTGGGTATGCGCGTCCTTCTTTTTATTGGCGATGTACCCGCAGAGTCCCTCCATGACGGCATGGAATTCGGCCTGGATGTTATCCGCCGGCTCCGAGGAACTGATGTCGATGATCCGCTGCTTGACGCTTTCGAACAAAGGAGATTCCATGAAGATTTTTTGATCCAGCAGCTTCAAAAAGGTGCCCTTCATCTCCCCGATCAGCTGATGCTTCATCTCAATGGACAGCTCCCGGCCGCCAAGATTCTGCGCAAAGGTGGAATCCATAATGCGTTTGGCCTCAGCCAGCTCCCCGGCACGGATCGTACTGATCAGCCGCTGCTCCGTATCAAGCGGATAATAATAGGTCGTATTCTCGATTCTGGCCTCATGATTCCACGTCATGCCTTTCTTGTTCGTATACACGGCATATTCCAGCGCCTGCTTCGCTTGCTCAAACGACCCGCTGACCTCTGTTACTGAAGCGAAATAGCCTCCGAACCCGGACTGCACCGAAATCTTATATTCTTTCAGCACATATTGCGCCAAGTTCTCCATGATGTGTGTAATCGCTACCTCCTGGTCCGATGCAGATTCATCAGGGCCGGAGAAGAACAGGCCGACCATTTTGTCCGAGCCCATATCGGCCATAGGCAGCGGTCCGGTAAGCGAAGCGAGCGCCTGCTTCACCAGTAGGCGGGCGGCGTTCAGCTCATTGAGGATCTCCACGCTATCCATCCCGGCATAGCCGTTAATCTGGATCAGTCCGGCATAGCCGGTTCCCTGATTCAGCCCGATATCCGCCTGGGCGGCAGCAGATACAATCTCCTCCCGTGACTCAAATTCTCCGGCAACCAGCCGCTTAATAAAAGCATCCCTGACCAGAGGCAGCTGACGGTTAAGCTCGCTTTCGAGCAGCTTATTCTTGGTGATCATGTTGGCAATATTTCCGCTCAGGAAATCGAACTCACTCTGCTCCGCCGTCTCCTCCTTGCCGAACTGCTCTTTCATCACATTTAGCATCCGGTTGATCGGTGCACTGTTCCGGTAGGCGAGCACCAGGCCGGCCAGTAATCCGAGGAACAGAGCGCCTCCGGTAATCAGCCAGGACATATATTTGATTCTATTGGCATTCTCCAGCAGGATGCTTCGGGGAATACCTGCCTGGTATACCCAGCCGTTCGAATCCGAACGGGTTGAAATCACCAGATCATCCCGGTAAAACTGGCTGACCTTGCTGTTATCAAACGAGGAATCCGCATGAAGCCGGTTCACATACGCCTCATCTTTTCCTTGCAGCACAATGGTCTTCCCATCGGCATCGCTGATATGAACCCAGCCCCCGTAGCGTTCAGTCAGGCCAGACAACAGGCTGGCGATGATTTTCTCGTCGATCATCACGACCACAACGGCCGGAGAAGAATCATTGAAGCTGTCGAGCGGCAGTGACTGCATGTAGGTGATCACCGAGGTTTGTGCCCCTTTGCTGACAAAGGCGCTCAGCGGTTTGATCTCACTCCGGTGGGTTTTCTGCAGAACCTGCTTCTTCCAGTCCGCCAGCGGAAGTTCGTTGTAATGATATATCTCATAGTAATGCTCCGGACGGTAAGAAGAGCCGGGGGTCAGCACCAGATCGTAATTGGCCAGATAAATATAATAATCCTGCAGGAAATCATTCGTCTGGCCGAAGGTCAGCACATTGCGCATGGTCCTCCAGATTCCGTAGACATTGGTCCCCTCTCCCCGTTCATTCAACAGCACGTTCAGTTCGGGATTCACCGCGAGCTGTCGGGTCAGCCCCTCGACTTCAGCCATCCGGCGCTCAAGAATTTCCTGGCTTTTTTGCAGCTGGATCACACTGTTCTCAATGGAAATGGACTCTGTTACAGAGATCGATGTACGGTAAGACATGTAGCCGCCTATGCCCGGAATAATTAGAATAATGATGTAGGAGATCAGAAATCTGCGGAAAACCTTGGAGTATTTGAGCATGGTTGGATTCCCCTCTCAGTTGGTAGCGCTCACAGCATAAGCTTAAAACAAATTGCTTCACAGTCAAGCTTTTGTCTCCAGCGCCATTGGAAAAGACGGTCTAGATTGCAATACGACCGGGAGCATTCCCGGCAGCTAGAACGCCTTTACTCTCCATAAAAAGCTTATCTTTCTGGTCAGGCGGACACAGAATCCGCTGAATGCTCTATAGTCATCATCCTCGTCCTGTATAGGAAGAATGGAATAGGGCCTTCTAAATCCGCATCATCAGAAACATTTGCTGCACTACGGCCACGTATACAGGTTCTATACATAATCCGACTATTTTCATTGCCTGGGAAATGATGCACAGGCTGCAGCCGAATCGTTCGGATTTCTTCTCGATTGAAAAGGAGCCGTTGCCGGCTCCTGTGCTTTTTATCTGCTCCTCCTTAATCGCTCAGTTGTTCTCCGCCACCGTTCCTGTCCTTATATTCATGAGCAGTGGCAGCCTCGAGGATATCCTTGAATGCCCAGTGGGTGAGCGGAACATCGCTCCACGGGGAGGCTTCGGCACCGAAGAGCGGGCCTCTGCCGAGTGCCCTGTTCATCGCGGTCACCGCTTCGGCACGGGTCAGTGCCTTTCCGGGACGGAAGGTGCCGTCGGCATAGCCATTCAGTATGCCTGCTCCCTGGGCCTGAAGAATGGCTGACCGTGCCCAGTGACTGGCGGCAACATCTGTATATCCGCCTCCGGGGATGGGATTATTCTTGCTTAGCAGTGCAACAAGACTGGCCAATTCCGCCCGCGTGACCTGTTGATTCGGCTTAAAAGTGCCATCCGGGTAGCCTGTCATCAGTCCCATTTCTGCTGCGCCAGTTATTGCTTCGGCTGCCCAATATCCGGAAGGCACATCACTGAAGACTGCAGCCTTTCCTTGCTTCTCCCGTGCAGAAGCCTTAAATAGCAGTGCCGCCATTTCGGCACGGGTTATCTTGTGATCCGGTTTGAAGGAACCGTCCGGATACCCGCTCATATATGCCGCATGCTGTTTCACCGGCCCCTGGCTTACTTCCGGCGAAGCACTTGGAACAGGAGTGGCGGATGGAGACGCGGTCACTACCGGACCCGTAGTAACAGAGGGTCCTGAAGTTACCGGTGCCGGTGATGCGGTAGCGGAAGGTGATGGTGTTGACGTAGGTGCCGGTGTCGGTTGTTCGCCAGGTGTTGCCGGTTCACCGGCCTTGGTGCTGACGCTGTATTTCAGCTGATCGGCGAACATCAGCGCACCTGATTTCTTCACCACCTTCAGTACGTGAACGCTATCGGCCAGCTCTGCAAGGCTGAAGAGATTCTGCAGAATCTGCCGGTTGCTGCTGTAAGCGCTTGCGGTCTGAATCAGCTTACCGTCCACATAGATTTCCATGTCGCCCATATCCGGCCCCTTGGGTCCGGACAAGGAGATTCCAGTCCCGCTGAATGTATACTCAAAAGAATCACCGTCTGTCTCTGTAAAATGAATATCGTTCTGATAATCTCCGCCAAAGGCAAATGTCAGCGGAAGAGTACCCGCGGGCAACGCGGCGAGGTACGCCGCCTTGAGGGTTACAGTGTCTCCTGCAAGTGTATAATCCGTACCTTCCATCAGTTTATAAGTGCCCTGGCTGATGCCGCCGAACAGCTCCGGCTGACGGAGCAGTTTAACTTCGATATCTGCCGGGACTGCTTGGTCGAAGGCTGCTTCTACCGGATTGACCAGGTCGGGGATTTCCACCTTAAGCATATCCAGCAGCATGAAGCTGCCTGATTTTTTCACAGCCTTGAGGGTATGGAAGCCTTCAGGCAGACCAGCAATGCTATACAGATTCTGCTGGGCCTGGCGTCCGTTATGATAAGCGCTGACCGTTTGCTGGAACCTCCCATCCACATATATATCCATGTCGCCCTGTGAGGTATCCGTTTCTGTATAGAGCTGTATGCCAGTGCCTCTGAAGGTGTATTCGAAGGAATCCCCATCCTTCTCGGCATATTGCACATCATCCTTGTAGTCGCCCATTCCTCTCCCGGAACTGCGTGACCAGGTGCCATTGTAAGTGATCCCCGGATCGTCATTGTTGATCAGCGAATAGCGAACCGTAGCTGAGCCTGTAATGGTCACTGTCAGCACTTCGCTTGCGCCTCCGTCAAAGATGAACGAGAGCTCCGCCGCACCTGAAGGCAGATTGAAAAGATATTCCTTCTTGATCTTCACAACGCCTCCGGTGACGGAATAATCGCTTCCTTCCGTAAGTACAGCCCCGCCGTTCTTAATCTCCAGAAGGGAGTCACTGCCTGCAGGCAGTGTGACAGCTACATCAGCCTGTTTGTCAGGCGCCTTGTCGAAGCTTCCTGTGGCAGGGGCAATGAGCTGATTAACATTGATCTTCAGCGCATCCAGCAGCATGTATTGGCCTGAATCCTTAACCACCTTAAGCGTATGCTCACCGTCGGTAAGGCCGTTGGCACTGTAAACGGTCTGCTGTGCTTCCTTGGCTCCAGCGGTATAGGTGCTTACCGTTTGCGGACTCACGGCATCATCCAGATAGACCTGTACGTCCCCTTGCGAGGAATCCTTCTCGGTTAGCAGCTCAATACCTGTTCCCTTGAAGGTGTACTCGAAGAAATCACCGTCTGTCTCGGTATAATGTACATCTGCCCCGTAATCCCCGGCGGTTCTGCCGGACTGCGACGACCAGGCGCCGCTGTAAGTGATGCTGCTGTCGCTGTCGTTGATATAGACCGAACGGGTAACCGGGCTAGGAGAAGGATTGCCGCCCGGCTGTCCTCCTCCGGGAGCTGTAGCCGAATCCGTGATTTTCACAGTGATATCCTGTGAACCCGGGGTCTGCTCTTTGCCTCCGTTGCGCTGCCATGAGCCGGTATAACGGACGTTCGTATCGTCATCGTTGACGGTGGAGGTTCCGCTCTTGGCGGTTACCTTCAGCATCCGGGATGCATGCGGCTCCAGTACCCCGCCGCTGAAGCCCGTGTCAAAGGAACCCAGCTCACTATGACTCCAGAGATCGCGGACAGAGGCCGGTCCCTCAAGTCCAATGTCGCTCCATTTGACATCCACTGCAGCACTGCGGCTGCCGAGGTTGAACAAAGCAACATTATAGGTTCCATCCCCGTTGTTGGCATACCAGACCTGCTGCTGGGTATCCATAGACACCGGATGGGCGGGATGTCCGGCCTGATTGACGGCAATAACCTCGTTATTGGTTAGCAGCTGCATTCCATAATCGTCCAGCCGCGTCATATCATTTCCGATATAGAGCTGTGCCGCCGAGACCGCCCAGAAGGTCATGGCGGTCTGCCGCTCATCCTTCGTCAATCCGTCCATAGCACCGTTCCCGACATTCAGGGAATCGTAATCATTCCAGCCTCCGGGTCCGGCATCTCTCCACCAGATCGCGGCGTCCGGGAACAGTCTGGCAATGTTGGCCCACTGCGTCAAGCCGACATTACTGTCATAGGACTCCACATCCCACTGAATCCGCCAGCCGTTGGCATATTTTTTCCAGAAATCCACATAGTTATGGTCCAGCGCCCAGGATAGCTCGAACCAGATATTATGTCTGTCCAGAGCCTTGGACCAGGCCTCGACATCACCGCGTGCATCACGGCTGAGGTTGTTGATACCCGACCCCGGGGTTACACTGTCGAATTTTACAAAGTCGATGCCCCATTCCCCGAGAAGATCAGCTATGGAGTCGATGTACTTCTGGGCACAGGGATTTTGAAAATCGATTTTGTAGCTGTAGGAATCCCAGTAATCCATGATTTTCAGCGGCTGCAACGCAATGTCACGTACCCGGCACTCCCCGTTGGTTCCATAGATTTCAAGGTCCTTGTTATACGCGTCAATCGACAGGCCTGGAATCAAATAGATCCCGATCTTCTGCCCGTTGTTATGCACA
This sequence comes from Paenibacillus sp. P32E, assembly GCF_001909085.1. NCBI lineage: Bacteria > Bacillati > Bacillota > Bacilli > Caryophanales > Paenibacillaceae > Paenibacillus > Paenibacillus sp. P32E. Next base: position 42,304 of record NZ_LVYY01000015.1, read on the forward strand.
TAATCAATGACCTCCTGAAAACCGTGCGGATAACGCTCGGTGCTCGGCATAGGCCGGCCGTATTCATCCATGCTGCCATTCCAGCCCGCATCAATATTAATATATTCGTAACCGTAAGCTTGCAGCTTCTCGTGCATGGCGTCGGACTGCTTCTTGATACTCTCCGCCGATATCCAGTTGCCGGAGGGTTCATACACCTGCATACTGTAGCTGCTCCAGCCCATATATGGCTTCTTCGCCAGCGATTTGTCCGCCGCCTCCGCCACATTTCCTGTGGTTCCTGTCCATCCGGCCTGTACAGCCACCATCATAAACAGCAGCAGACTGACCCCGATCTTATTAGCCAAAGACTTCAAATTATCCCAGCTCCCCTCGCAGTTAATAAAGCGCTTTCCTTTTCGGACGGACCTGCCCGCATGTATATGCACCTTCAAATGATAGCGCTTTCTACACGAGTAGATCATAGGGGGCCGCCGCCCGTTTTGAATAGGTACAATTGCGGTGTTCGGCGTACAGCTCTCCCGGTTCAGAGGGGGCAAATCCCGGCAGAACAGCCAAATTCCCTTATCTCACAAAAAAACCCTGAGGGGATGACTCCCGCCCAAGGCTCAACATTTCCACAACCCACTTGTTTTGCACGATAAAATTCAGTAACCATTTAGTTGTACTATGCTTATCTCAGAGAGTAGAATTCATCCCGGAACGCTTGTCCTACTCCGGAATTTCTTCATGAATCGCAGCATTAAATTTCCGTAAAAGCTCGCCAAAAATCACACGTTCCCCATCGCTCCAGGCACTTAGCATTTTCCCTATGCTCTCTTGCCGTGCCTGTTTGTTCTCATTCAGCACCTCTTCACCCATATCCGTCATTTCAAGCGAATACGCGCGCCCGTCTACCGGGTCGGGGATACGCTTCACATACCCTTTCTGTTCCAGGGCAGCAGCCTGTCTGCTGACTGTGGAAATATCCAAATGGAATTCGTCGGACAGAGCCTTCACTCCGGCCGAGCCGTGGGAGGCAATTTGATGCAGCAGCAGATAAGCGGAGCGGTCCAGATTACCAATTTTTCTATAGGTGGTCATTGAAACGAGGCGCCGGACCAGAATGGCCATCTCCAGCTCTATCACATCAATTGAATGATCCATGATAATAGTGTCCTTTCTTGTAGAAAATGCGTAGTATGATCATTGACATTACCATTCTCACTTGTATAATACAAGTATATACTTTCATTATACAAGTTATTTTGCGGAATCGTAACCTGCGGAGGGAAATTATGAAAGCTCAAGAGTTTATGGTCAGACAAGTATACAAAGTCAAGGAAACCGATACGGTTCGCACCTTTATCGAACGATGCATTCAGTTCCGGATCAGCGGTATGCCGGTAGTAAATGAGAGAAATGAGATTGTCGCTTATTTAAGCGATGGGGACATCATGAGGTATATCGGCAAACATGAGGATCTTATCGTCGATTCTTTTTTTCAGATCAATGTATTTGTCGGGGATAATGAGGAGTTTGAGGAGCGGACCCGCAGACTGCTGAACCTGAATGTCATGGATATCGCCAAGAAGAAGGTGATCACCGTTCCCTGGGATGAAGATATTGAGAGAATCGCCACCATTCTAGGCAAAAAACAGATCAAAAAGGTCCCGGTGGAGCGAAACCGTGTGCTTGTGGGTATTATCAGCCGCGGCGATGTGATCCGTCATACCTTCAAAACCCTGCTCTAACCCGCCTTCAGGTATCTGATAGCCCATAGAAAAAGATGTGAAACAGCTCGTCCAATATGCTGCGGGTTAATTTGAAGGGCATTATGAATTACGCCATCGGCTCTGCCTTCTGCATGCTATTCATGATCTGTCTGTATCCCGGTCTGGCGACCGTACAGCAGCCATAGATTTTTCCGGCGGCGGAATCTGCCGCTGTAAGACGGGTGATTTTCAGCTCCTCCTTGTTCGTTATGAAAGTTGCGGACCCACCCTTTTTATGGCATTCTGTTAACAGGTTTAGTCGGGATTCCCCTCTCTACCTGATCGGGATACTTGCTAATAAGGAGAGACCTTTGTGCTGCCTATTCATGAACTTATTCCCAGTTCCAGAACCAAGGATATGTATTTGTCTGTCAGAAAAAAAGGGACCGTATCCAAACAAACACTGCTCGAGGAAAGCGGCTTGACCGTCAGTACCTTAACCCGTATCCTCGATGAACTGCTTGCCCAAAGCCTGCTCCTGGAGGTAGGCTACGGGGAATCGACCGGCGGCAGAAGGCCCACGCTCTATGAGACCAATCCTGCCTACGGCTATGTGTTCGGCCTGGAAATCTCCCGGACCCATTCGAGGCTGGTCCTTGCAGATCTGCATCTAACCCTGCTGGATGAATATACTTGGGCTATGGATGAGTATGCCACTCCGGAACGTCTGATGGATTCCGTGTATGCCCAGGTGCTGCGTATGCTGGAGCAGGCTTCCATTGACATCAGCCGGGTCATCGGACTTGGGATTGGGGCTGTTGGCCCCTTGGACCGTAAGGAAGGAACGATTCTGACACCCGCCGGCTTCGCCGCACCAGGCTGGTCGCAGGTGCGCATCAAAGAGCAGTTGGAACAGCGGCTCGAGGTGCCGGTGTGCCTGGATAACGGTGCCAACACCGCGCTGCTTGGCGAATACTGGGCCGGCGGCGACCGGCGGCAACATCAGCTGCTCTACCTGCATGCCGGCATCGGTCTGCGCTCCGCCATTATGAATGAAGGCCGGATTCTGTACGGTGTCATCGACACCGAAGGGGCTGTCGGGCAGATGATCATTGAGAGCACTGGTGTCGCCTCAAGCGTCCCGGGAGGCAATTACGGGGCATGGGAATCCTACGTTTCCATCCGCACTCTGGAAATGCAGGCCCGTGAGGAGTGGAACCGCGGTAGAGCCACCATCCTCCGAGAGCTTTCAGACCGCCCGGAGGATCTGGAATTCAGCCATTTAATTGAAGCCTTGCAGGCCGGGGATTCCGCAGTGAACAGAATCTTCGGGCAAGCGGCAGCCTATTGCGGCATTGGGCTGGCCAATCTGATTAATATTCTCCACCCTGAGGAGGTCATTCTGGGCGGTCCCTTATTCTCGGCTGCCGATGTTTTCTATCAGGAGGCCACAAGGACCGCCCTCGAAAAAACCTACTACCGCGAGCAGTACAAGGTCCGCTTCACCAAAGGCAGCCTAAGCGACAATGCGGTCGCGGCAGGTGCGGCTGCCCTGATCCTGAATCAGCTTACCTATTGAGAGGGTACACAAAAAAACAGCGGTAGCCTGGACGGAATTACAAAGTCCCAGACTGCCGCTATTGTATTGAACTATTGTCTCCGTCAGATCAAGCTAACCACTATCATGAATCTTACGTTTTCCGCCCGGCTTTAACATGTTTTAGCTGGGCAACAATAATGACGCTGATAATGACCAGAAGGAACCATGAACTGATCTTACTGAAGCTAACCAGATGCCAGGCCTCATGCTGGTTGGGATATTTCCATGCACTAAAAAATGTGGCTATATTTTCAGCTAACCAGATAAAAAAACCTACAAGGAAAAAGGCCAGGGTTAAGGGCATCCGATAAGTAATGTTCTGTACCCGGTAGATGATCCATGTTCTCCAGAAGACAACAAGCACAAGCGCCGTCAGCCACCAGCGAAAATCCGGAAGAAAATGATGTGTGAAAAAATTCAGATAGATGGCTCCCCCCAATAGCCCCGCAAAGGCAAGCCCCGGCCAGCCGGTCATATCCATCCTCAGTCTGCGCCATACCTGACACATATAGCTTGCTACACTGGCATACATAAATCCGCTATAGAGCGGTACACCGAATAGCTTCGTAAATCCAGGTTCAGGGTATGACCACGATCCCATCCTTACCTTATACATTTCCAGCATTAATCCAATAATATGAAATATACAGATTACTTTAATCTCATCGAGCGTCTCGAGTCCACTGCGGTACATAAGGAACTGCACGGCAAGAAGTATAAGTAGAACGGCATCATAACGGTAAATGAAGGGCAGCTTGACTACGCTGGAAAGAGCCAGGGTTCCAAAGATCGCAACCGGAAAGATACAGCTCATCGCCTGATGATAGCCAAAATGTAGTAGTTGTATGATTGATTTCAATAATGGTATCTCCTCTAATGTGCGTCACTTTTGTTGAAGAACAGCAGCATGATCAATTTGAATTTAACACATAATTTATCGTTTAACAATATATTTTAATTGATAAACGATATTTTATTACTGTTTTATACATTCCAATAGTCTGATCTGATCCTCTCATACCCTTGATCATCCCATAATTCCGTTTGCGTAATGTGTCATATACATTTTACAGAAAAGGTAAATAAAATATCACGTTCCCTGCTATTTCCTTTTTATGCTCAACGCACTAATTGAACCGAACACCCAAATGAATGCAATCAAATATATTATTTTTGCTTCGACTCCCTTAAGGTATCTCATTTCTCAGATTATGCCACAATTTACTCCTTTTTCTCAATTACAAATTTAGACTATAGCCGTGTTCCCACAGATAACGAAAAGCCCGTTTGGAGCCGAAAATATCACGGCATGCCAACGGGCTGTATTTTTTAGATCAAGAAATGAACTGCTGCTTGCCACCTGTGCCGCCTCTTGGACAGAATAGCTTAACCTTATCCCATAATTGTTCTCTCTTCGAGACCAGCACTCAGATCTCAATGCTTCTCCGCTGTATGCCTGCTGCGATCCCGCCCACCTGAACCCGGGTAATCTCTCCGCCATGGTTCAGGCTTATTCCAGCCTTAATCTCGGAAGGACAGCTCATCGAATATCCTTGCCTGAACACTACATGCTGAGCCTGCTGAATGGACAGCTGCCCGTATTTGTACAAATAACTAAGTAACGCGCCGCTTGCGGTCCCTGTTGCGCTCTCCTCGGGAATGTCATACAGCGGCGCAAAGTTCCGGCATTCGGCTGCGGCATCATCCGGGGTATCGAGTGTGAACAGGTGGTAGCCGATGACGTTATATTTCTCGCTGACCACTGTTATTGCGGCAAAATCAGGTTGTATCCTGGCTAACAGCTCACGGGTACTGACCGGAATCAGAATATCCCGCAGCCCCGTGGACACAATCTGAATGGGCAGTTCCCCAGCCAATTCCTCTGCGCCGATTCTAAGCGATGCTGCAATTTCTTCTCTTGGCAAGGTTTCATAGAACTGTGGCAGCGCCTGCGACAAATAGACATCCCCATCATGGCTGATGCTGACCTCCAATAATCCGGCTTTGGTCTCCAGGGTATAGGTGGCATACGTAGCCAGGTTCAAGGAATACATCAGATAAAAAGCAGCAACCGTCGCATGCCCGCATAAATCCACCTCGCTGGCCGGAGTGAAATAACGGACCTTAAAGTCGGCAATCGCCGATTTTTCCACAAAAGCCGTCTCCGAAAAGCCAACCTCCTTCGCCGTACGCTGCATTTCCGCTGTATTCAGGGAGCCTGCATCCAGCACTATCCCGGCGGGGTTTCCACCGCTTCCGTCTTTGGCAAAAGCATTTAAAGTGTACACTTCCACATTCATCCCGGCCATCCTCTCCATATCTTTTTCTAGTCGTATAACCTGCGGCTTGTCCTAGAATGAAGATTATAGTTCATTAAGAGAACGGGGACAATATGCGAAAAAACACAATACCCCAAAATTGCAGAGTCAATTTCCCGGCGAATATGTGCTGCTCTTAGGTTTGCCGCTGGCTTCTGAAGTTCAATATGCCTTGTTCATGTAACCACTTGGTTGTCTGTGCTAAGCCTGCTCTACATGAATAAGCGGAGTTGCCGCCAGTCCAAACTTTACAAACGCGTACCGCGCCTGATACACATGCGTATCCTTATCCAGGTCCTTGTCTGTCCAGCCCGGCTTATCCTTATAGCTGTCCGGCCCGACCTTGTAGACTTCACCTTTGATATGATGATGTGGTCCCAGCAGGTTGCGGCAGCTGCTCGTCAGCTCCACTTCGATGACATTGCACCCGCTATGCAAAGAGGACGAAACCTCTGCGTGGTACGGCTCCCACAAAAAGGTGCGTACCTCGGCCCCGTTAATGAACAGCTTTGTTACTATTGCATCAGGTGGGGCCTGAAAGAAGCATTTCACAGCAGTTGCTTGCGGTGCATCGACGGTCAGGCTCTGACGCAAGCGCATATTGCCGGAGAAGAAAGGAAACCCTTGCCGGGTTAAATCCCCTGTCTGCACCTGCCGTGGCGGCTCCGTCAAACGGAAGGGGCCATCCGTGAATACCGCTCTGCGTTCTCCGTCCGTGTACCCCGAACCCGAGTGTACTCCAAAATCGCCAAGCAGATAGATACTCTCCAGCTCCTGATCGATCGTAAGCTTGTTGCCTTCCGCTTCGAATGCCTTAGCCCGGGCCAGTCGTTCCGAGATTTCCTGTGAGCCAAGGAACTCCATTCTCAGAACTAACGTATTCCGGCCGGATACTGCGAGGCCGCTGATATCTAGGGTCTTGAACGAGATATCCCGCCACCAGCCGCCGCTGACCGCCTCTACCTTAACCCCGTTCAGTTCGATCTCCAGCTCCTCCGGCCGTTCCAGTACAAGAAACAGCTCACGATGTCTGGCCGTGTTGAAATCGATGTGAAATTCAAATTCCAGTTCCACCGCGACCGGCCGTCCGTAACCCAGCAGCTCCTCCTGGATAAAAATCACCGGCTGCGGCTGTGACCATTCCCCTCCATCCACACGAAGGCGTGCGTTGTCCAGCGTCAGACTGTTGAGATCGGAGTGCACCAATTCCCAATCTGTTGCCAGCTTCACCGCCATGGTCGCCCGGTTATCCACATTCTCCCCTGGCACCACAGGTTCGGTCGCCTTACCGTCCCCTGTTAATGATGGTGAATTCGGAAGCGGATCAAGCTTCAGCATATAGGACTGGCCGGGATGCAGCGGAAGCCGCAGGCGCACGCCCAACCCCAGCAGTTCCCGCTCCATCTGCTCCAGCTCCAGCGGACGGATATCTCCGGTTTCTAGATCAATAAGCGAAACTGTGCCCTCACGGGCCAGCTGTATATTCAGCAGCGGGTAGAACTCCGTGCCGGAATTCACCACATAATACAGCGTTGAGCCCGCAAGCTCCAGGGTCCGTACATTGATCGTATCCGCAGCGACAGATTCTCCGTCTTCACCGCTGATTCGGATGAACGGCTTGCTGGCCGCGGACACCGCCCGGCACAACGCCTCGCGGCTCCATTCCGTCAGAACAGCAGCCTGCATGAAGCGTGCGAATTCAACATCCTCCTTACCGTCAACCCGCGCCGGACAAGGGTCAAGAGCCATCAGCTTCCCCCCCTGCGCAACGAACTTCCGCAGAAGCTGCGCTGTCTGCCTGTCGACGGTCACACTAGGCGGTACAATAACTACACGGTACGCCGCTTCGCCGACGATGAAGCGGCCGCCGCTGACCCTGCCATGTCCGGCGATAATGCCCTCGCTGCCATAGTCATGCTCAATCAGGCTTTGGCACAGCCATCTCGTGAGCTGGGCAAAAGCTTCATGATAAGGCACCACAGCGGAATGATCCCCGCCGCGCTGTAGCGTCCATGCTGTACGCACCGGATGCAGCAACAGAACCTCCGCCTGGGCCGAGCCTTCGGAGAGGAGCAGGGACAGCCTGGCGAAATAGTCATTGAAGCCTTTATAGTCGCCCCACCACGGCTGCTGATAAAACAGGGATGGCGGGTAATCCCGTTTGCGCAATCCCCTCAAAGAGTACCCCTGCAAATGCTGGCACATCAGATTAATGCCATGTACGAACTGCCATTCGCCGATTCGTTTAAGGTCAGCGAAGCTGACGTTCCAGCCGGAGCAGCCAAAGCTCTCGGTTATTGTCCGCTTCTTGCCGAGCTGGCGGGCCACCGAGCTAACCTGCTTCGGCACCAGCGCATCGCTCCCCACAAACCTGCCCAGCCAGTCGCAGCCGGGAATCTGCAAGTGTTCATAGAAGGCCATCGGGTCACCAACAGAGGTCACTTGATGCATTAGCTCCTGCTCATCGACGACATGCCCGGTCGCCGACCAGCCCTTGCCTGCGCACCAGTCTCCGATTTGCTTGGCATATGCCTGCGTGAACATGAAGGTTACGGTCTCCCAGTAAGCATATCGGGCCTCGCTGCAGCCTTCGGTATCCAGGAAGAGCGCTGGCAGAACCGCCCTCACATCGCCTCCATGCCTTGAATTGAACATCTCCCCCAGCTCAAAAGACCAGGGAAGCCTGCCGCGCCCGAACTGCGGCTCATCCGTGAATACACCGCTCAGCTCCGCACCGAAGGCTTCACCGAATTGCTCCCAGTAACGCTCGTAGGTGGTATCGATAAATTCTTTTACTGCCATCGGACTGAGCGTATCTATATAGTAGGAATTTACTTCATAGCTGATTCTCAAGGAGGCACCGGCTTCTTCGCCCGGAAGCAGCAATTGGTAGCTCTGTCCGTCCGCTGCGGCGGCATACCAGCCAATTGTCCGTTCCAGTTCCGGCGCATCCTGAAATGGAGCCTGTTCACACAGCAGTTGCTTCTGCTGATAGGCCAGTCCTTTGGCGGGCACCTTCCCGTCTCCAAAGCCGCTGGGCCAGCCGTTTTCATCATAGAACCAGGCGTTCATCCCGAGCTCGCGGCTTTTCTCAATCGAAATGCGGATGGCCTCCATCCATTCTTCGCCCATGTATGGCGTCTGCAGCCCGCCCCGGGCATGCATGAAGAAGCCGCCAATCCCCGCCCGGTGCATCTCTTCAATCTGCCGCTCCAGCTCCCCCTTCTCCAGCCGGTCATTCCAGGACCAGAGCGGAACGGAGCGGTATGCGTTAGGCGGGTTCTTCAGGTCATCCCGCAAGTTCATCATTTGTTCATCTCCCCGTTCGCCATCCGGTTTATCATTGTTGTTCATCAGCCTTTCAGGCACAGAGAGATCAGGTCATCTACATGTGCAGTCGCGAGGCATTCGATCGTATCGGCGGAGCCGTAGTAGATTTTGACCTCACCGTTATCCTCCAGAATCATCCCTCCCGGAAAAATAACATTGTTGCGGAAGCCGCCGTCAACCTCATAGCGGGTCTCCGGGGCAAGCAGCGGCTGCTTGGACATGCCGATAATTTTCTTCGGATTCTCCAGATCCAGCAGCATGATGCCTGCGGTGTACCGTTTCTTCCAGGCAGGCTCCCAGCCGTGTTTGCCGCGTGCCGGGTCAATATCCACCGCATGGAAGGTTGTCAGCCAGCCCCTGTCCGTCTTTACCGGAGGTGCGGCAGGTCCAACCTTGTCATTGGCGAAAGGAACATGCTCCACAGCGAACAGCAGGTCGGAATTGCCCCAATATTTCATATCCGGGGATTCCGAAATCCAGGTATCAAAGCGGTCCTTGCCGCCACGGCTGTACACAGTAAACGGACGCTCCAGGCGGACGTAATTGCCGCCTATTTTCTCCGGGAACAGCACCATGTTGCGCAGATCGGGCGAAGACAGGCTGAGGATCTCAAATTCTTCAAAATCATCCGTCACTGCGATCCCGCCCCGGATGCCATGCTTGGTATCGACCGCAAAGCACATATAGCAGCGCTCCCCGATCACCGTCAGACGCGGGTCGTAAGCGCGGATGATCTCTTCGTCATGCAGCTTGAAGCATTTCTTGGGACTGGCCTCCCAGTGGAAGCCGTCATCACTGAAAGCAATCCCCAGGTCGGTCGTGTGATGCGGCTCAATCGTCTGCTCCGTAAGCGAGCCATAGTCATTGCGGAACACCATCACATATTTGCCTTTGAACTTGGTGACGCCTGCATTGAACACAAGCGCTGTCCTATAGGGAACCATAGACGCATCCAGCACCGGATTGCCGGGATAGCGGTGAATCAGCGGACTGGATGTAAGAATTGCGGGAACCTGAACGGTCATGTTGTAAACCTCCTGATTATTGCTTGTAGTCTTAAAAACAGCCTAAAGTAATAGTATTATCTACGTTGTTATAAGCAGTATATTCCATAGGGAGAGGAGATCGTAATGGCTCAGCCTACCCCTTCAGGGAACCAGCCGTCATCTGCATAAAAGATTTATTGGCAAAGACATACGCTACGAGAATCGGCATAATCGACAGGCAGGCACCAGCCATCATGTAATGAGTCTGCGAGGCGGCGGAAATGCCATACTTCAGATTCGCCAGGCCTACAGTGAGCGTCTGCAGCTCCGGCTTCGTCATGGTGAACACGAGCGGCAGCAGATATTCATTCCATGCCCCGCGGAAGGTAAAGAGTGCGCCTACCCCCAGTCCAGGACCGAGCAGTGGAAGGATAATAGTCCAAAAAGTGCGGCCGAGTGAGCTTCCGTCAATCCGTGCAGCTTCATCCAGCTCACGCGGAATGCCTTTCATGAAGCTGAGCAGGATAAAAAAGATCGAAGCATGCGCGGAGATCAAAATCAGAATGACCCCCCACAGCGAGCTGTGCAGGTGCAGCCTGACCATCAGGTCGAACTGCGGACGCAGCACCACCGCCCCTACGGCGACAAACATTGTGAATGACTGCATGCCGATATAAATTTTTTTGCCGAAAAAATCCATCCGGTCTACTACATAGGCAGCCATAGAGGCTACCAACAGTGTACCGGCGACCGTGGAGAGCGACACGATTAGACTGTTGACCGTATACGTCGAGAAGTGGGCTTTGTCCCAGGCATCCGCGTAGTTGGAAAAATGCCATTTGCTTGGCAGGAAGGTTGCGCCTGTAGTCAGCTCAACGTTTGTTTTGAACGAGCCGAGGATAGTAATCACCACAGGAATCAAGGTTACAAAGGCGAGTACCAGCAAAAAGATCCATAAAACCGTCTTTCCCGTTATCTCTTTTGTTCTCATCTCACATCTCTCCTCAATCAATCCGATTCATTCGTCTGGAGGCATAGAAGTAAATCACGGAAATCATCCCCACAATAAGCGCAGAAACAAATGCGACCGCACTTCCATATCCAAACTCCTGCACCTGGGTTGAGGCTGAGCTGCCCCCGACCGGAAAGAACAGCTTATACAGGTAAAGGAACATGACTTCCGTTTTGCCCGCAGGGCCGCCTTCGGTAAGCACCATTATGCTCTCATAGCCCTTCAGCGCATTGATGATCGCCAGCATAATGACCATCTGCAGCACGGGTCCCAGCATCGGCAGGGTGATGAAGCGGAACTGCTGTATTTTATTAGCTCCATCCAAGGAAGAGCTCTCGTAAACATCCTCGGGAATATTCTGAAGTCCGGCCAGGAACAGCAGCATATAGTTGCCGACCGCACCCCACACCGCCACCAGAATGACCGTAAGCATGGCATGTTTCGGACCCAGCCAGTCAATGCCGGAGGATGAAATGTTAAATTTGATCAGGAACTGGTTCAGAATTCCGTTGTACGAATTAAAGATTGTAAAAAAGACCACAGCCATAACGGCCGTACTGATTACTGTTGGCATAAAAAAAACGGCCCGCAGTAGCTGTCTCCCTCTGATTTTACGGTTCAGAATCGCCGCCAGGAGCAGGGACAGCGGGATCGAGAGCAGCAGCTTGCCTCCCGCATAGACAAAGGTATTAACGACAGAATCCCAAAACTCTGCATCACGCAGAATCCGGCTAAAATTATCGAGGCCGATGAACCGGGCAGTTCCATAGCCCTTGTAATTGTAGAACATATAGCGGAATGCCCAGGCAATCGGGTAAATTCCCAGCACAAGCGTGAGCAGCGCGCTTGGCAGCAGAAAGCTGTAGGCAAAGGTGGCATTCTTGGTTCTGTTCATGGGTTCCTCCAGGCTCCTTTCCTGTCTTGCTGTCAAAAGATAAGGATGGGGGAAGAAATCCCCCTCCTTAAATGGTCTCTGTGAAATGCTCGGATAAGCTTCTCTTAACTTATTTTGCGAACTTCCCTGCAAGCGCTGCCGGATTAAAGCCTGGGTCCGGTTGGGCTTTCAGGCCGTCATTCTTCATCGCATCATCCAGCGCAGCGTTGTAGCGTTTGTTCAGATCGGCAATCGTAGCATCCAGATCCCCGCCGTTCAGCATGTATTTGAAGAAGGCGTCGTCCGATTTCATACCTTCCGGTGCCACTGCCGGATACACCGGCCATACACCGTCATACTGATTCGGCAGGAACCCCTCGATACCTTTGACTTCAGGGATTTTGGCGGAGGCGCTGATGGAAGGGACCATCGAGATGCCATAACCATTCTCCTGATAGGCTGTCAGCATTTGATCACTGTACATATACTCCATGAACTTCCAGGCAGCATCCTTATGCTTGGACTTGGCACTCAGAGCCAGCCATTGTCCGCCGAGGAAGCCCGAAGCGCCCTTTGCGTTGCCGTCAATCGTAGGCGCAGGTGCCGCAGCCCAGTCGATTTTGGCCGGGAACTGTGTGCTGTAGACCCCTGGTTCCGAGGAAAAACTCAGGTACATCCCGATCTTGCCCTCGGCAAACTGTGCCCGCAGTGGATCGATATCCAGCGATTCCACACCTGGAAGCATGCTGCCGTCATCTTTGATCTGCTTGAAAGCCTCGATAATCGGCTTGAAGCCGCTGAAGTCATAACGCGCCGTTTTGAAGTCATAGCCAAAGCCGCCGAAGCCGCTCATTTCAGCAATAACCCGCGCTGAGCGTCCAAGTGCACTGGCCGGACTTTTGAAGTTCTGCGCAAAGCCGTAGGCACCGTCTGCTTTTCCCGCTGCGGTCAGCTTTTTGGCAGTGTCCACCAGCTCCTGCAAGGTTGTCGGCGGCTTGGTAATTCCTGCTTTGGCGAACAGGTCCTTGTTGTAGACCAGACGCATCGTCGTACCGTAATTCGGAAGGCTGTAGCGTTTGCCGTCAAAGGTGTTCAGATTAACCATCTCCGGAAATTTAGCCTTCATGTCATCGGACAGATACTCGTCGATTGGAGCGAGATATTCTTTTTTATAAAAAGTGCCGATGGTGTTTTCTTTCACCCGGATCACATCCGGAGAGTCGGCAGTTTGGAAGGACAGATCCAGCGCTGTATCGAAATCATCGCCCTTGACGACCAATTCCACCTCAATGCCATCGGTATTCGTTGCGTTGAAATCGGCTACCTTTTCCTTTACGAATTCGGCGTCATGGCGGTCACCTGTCCAGTAGCTGATTTTGGTCTTTTCGCCTGATGCCGATCCCGATCCAGAGTTTGATGGCTCCTTGGAATTCTCAGCAGTATTGGAGTTGCCGCATGCGGCCAGACCGAATGCCAGCACCGCGCTCAGCGAAGTCAGAAGCAGTTGTTTCTTCATTTCTGTTAGCCCCCTTATATGTTCAAAGCTGTGTTTGCCTTACACCCTGATTATAGGGCAGGCCATTCATCTGCATAATGCGGGTAAACCCACATTAAGGGCAGATATCTGCTGAACTAATGCCAAACGGGGATGAACACCCGCAGCATCAGCGGATTGTTCATCCCCGTGGATTCGTAAGTTGTGAAAAGTCTGCCCTGCCGAGATAAGATATCTTGAACTCCGACGGTGTCATGCCGGTGTGTTTCTTGAATACCTCGCTGAAGTAGCGGCGGTGCTCATAGCCAAGCTCCATGGCGATTTCCTGCACCTGCAGCCCTTCAATCAGCATTGTCTTCGCCTTCTCCATCTTCTCGTGCATGACGAACTGCTGAAAGGAGATGCCCGCCACCTTCTTGAACAAGTTCGAGAAATAGCCCTGGCTGAGGCTGATTTGCTTCGCCACCTGCTCCAGGGTCAGGCTGGTGTGCAGGTTGGCACAAATGTAGGCCTTAGCCTGACGGATAATCCGTGTGGATTCGATGGAGCGCTCTTCCTCAATCCAGCGGCAGCCCTCGGCGCACAGTCCCTCCAGAAGGGAGCGTATCTCCTGCAACGAAGGATGCGGGCGGTTCTTCAGACGGTTCACTTCCTGCTCCAGCGGCTGGACCTTCTCATAAGGGAATAGCTCCAGCATGACCCGGCAGATTTTGAATGACAGCTCGTAGCCGATGTTCTCCACATACTGCGGCGCGGGCAGCGGGTCGAGCTGAAGCAGCTCATCGAATATACGTACGAGCACCAGCTGGCTTTTCTCACGGTTGCCTGAGCGGAGCGCGAAAAGAAATTCCTGTTCGGCGGCAACAGAATAGTGGCTCGCAGCCCGCTGCTTATGGACGATACTCGCGTAGTTGTATACAGCGTTACCGCCAGTATAGAAATGATACGCCAGGGCACCAAGCGCCTGCGTATAGGAATCGGCCAGCTCATGGATCGCAGATACGCCCAGCCCCATTCCAATCGAAACCGTGCAGCGGGAATAGCGGCTGACATTGGCACAGCAAGCCTCGGTGATCTGCTCCGCCATATGGGGGTCGTCCCCGTTGATGATTCCGACATAACGGTTCGTCGCCTCACGGAAGAGAATTCCTTGCGTCCAGGCCAAGATTGTCTCTTCCAATATATTTTGCAGGCTGAAGCGGATCAGTTCAATCTCCTGCACAGGCTGGCGGCAGTACTTTTCGGCAAACTGATCGATCTCGACGATAAACACTGTGAAATTCTCCTGCGCCAGCGGAATGCCAAGATACTCCCATCGCGCTTTCGCACCCGGCTCAGTCTCCCTATGCTGCATTAGGAGAGTCAGATACTCCTGGCGCAGAATCGGCAGACTTTCTTTGATCCGGGCTTGCATAGCCTTTAGGTTCTCCTGCTCTCTGCGATCCTCCAGACACAGTTCCTTTGCCTTCAGCACCACATTCACGATCTCCTCCAGTGAAAAGGGCTTTTTGACAAAATCCATGGCTCCAAGACGAATTGCCTGCTGGGCATAGGAGAATTCCGAGTACGCGCTGAGAATAATGATTTTGCAGTGCGGGGCAAACTCCAGAATCGCCCGGGTCATCTCCAACCCGTCCATTCGCGGCATGCGGATGTCGGTAAGCACAATATCGGGTTTCAGCTCACGGATCTTCTGCAATCCTTCTTCCCCGTCGAGCGCCGTACCGGCTACCTCGATGCCGTACTCCTGCCACTGAGGCTTGCGGGCAATCATGTCTACTACGCTTTTTATATCGTCGATCACGCAAATTTTGACCGGCCTTACTTCAGGATATTCCATAACTTCCTCCCTCTTCCTTCTGCGGACTGAGCGGTATCCATAGATCGGTTCGCGAGCCTACGCCCGCCTGGCCGGACAGCTCCATCCGCGCCTCTTCGCCGTAATAGAGCTGCAGCCGGTGCCTGATATTGACCAGGGCATATCCTTTTTTGGAAAGCTCCCGCTCAGTCATCCCCAGCTCCACTTTGGCGGTATCCATGCCTTTGCCATTGTCTTCCACCACAATATGGAGCATGGCCTGCTCCAGCGAAATCCGCACATGTATCCAGCCGCCGCTCCTCCGGTCCGAGAACCCGTGCTGGATGCTGTTCTCCACAATCGGCTGCAGCAGTATTTTGGGAATCGGGACCGACAAAAGCTCCTCCTCTTCCGTTTCAGCACGGTACTCGAACAGATTCTCATAGCATTTTTGCTGGATGGCGCAGTACTGCTGCACATGTGAAAGCTCGTCCTCGAGCGTAATCAGATCCTTGCCGCCGCCAAGCCCCAGCTGGAACATTTGCGATAATGCGAGGATCATCTCGTTGACATCCTCATTTTCACCCATCACGGACTTACAGTAGATCGTATTGAGCGTATTGTATAGGAAATGGGGCTCCATCTGCGCGGTCAGCGCCCGGATCTCCGCATGACGTTTGCCTTTTTCCTTCTGCCGCACATCTTCGATCAGGGTTTTGATCTCCGTCATCATCCGGTTAAACTGAAAGCCAACCTGGGCGATTTCATCGTTGTATTTGCTCTCAAAAGAAACGCTGAGCTGGTTCTCCTCCACTCTGCGCATCAGCCGGCTCAGCTTGAACAAGGGACGGAGAAGTGCCGCCGTCAGCTTGTTTGAGAAAAACCAGGTCGTCAAAAGAAACACCAGAATCACATACAGAACCGTCCGCTGCACACCCTTGAGCTGCCCGAGCAGCTGATCCTTGGACTGCATCCCGGCCAGAATCCATTCCGGCGCAACTTCCGACTGCTTATAGTTGACCAGATAATCCTCACCGTCAAAAGGATAAAAGAAATTGCCCTCGCTGTCCGCTGTTCTGTCCTGCAGAAATTCCGGCTCTTTCGGCGGCCCCCCCTGGGCAGTCCAGCCCGTCTGCACTACCGTCTCCCCTTCCTTGTTCAGAAGCAAATACTTTCGGTCCTTACCGGCAGTGCCCTGACCAAGCAGTGAAGCAATCCGGTTCTCTCTGAGATTGACCACAATGAACACGTTGGTGATCGGCGTTTGCTCATAAATTCCCCGCACTACAAAGGACACCACACGCTGGCTCCCGGTGAACAGCCGGTCGTAGTGCCCTTTGGCCCAGTATCCGCCGGGGCTTTTTTTGCTATTATCGTACAGCTCCGAGCCGTAAAATGAATTATCCTGTGCACGGACCTGGGTGGTGGAATAAAAATCTCCGATCGGTGTAGCTATGAGAACGTTCTCAATCATTGGCTCATTGAAGGTTGCCTGCGAGAGGACGTACTGCATTTCCGATAAATGAACATAATATTTCGTCACATCATGGGCCTGCACATCAATCATCATCTGCCTGTAGGCATCACTGAGCATCAGTGATTGGACCGACATCGCTACATCATTCAGCCGATAGTCCAGCAGCTGCAGTGTCTTATCCACGGTCTCTTTACTGGTCTCAAACGCATTGTTCTGAATTTCCTTTCCGGCTATCCGGTAGGTTAGAACTCCCATCGCGCTAATGGATAGCGTTATCAATACGAGAAATGAGAGAAGTACCCGCTGCTTGATGGACACCTGATAATAACGTTCACTCGACTTGCTCCAGATTAGACTGCCCCACTTCCGAAAGAACCTCATGGATGCCCGCTCTCCTTCCTACCGCAAAAATTCCGCCAGTTTTCCGGCAACCAGCTTTCATCCCCTGTACCATACGACCGATTTCGGGTTGATGTCAACAAGTTCACCTTGATTTCCTACCCCAGCAATGGTCTCGATCATTTCCTTCTAGAATTCCAGAGCAGCCGGTAAATCTGGCCCGCCCGGCCATTCCTTCTTCAGCTCCCCTTCTGCTGAATGAAATCAAATAGAGCATCCCTCCATATCAGAGAGATGCTCAGTGTAGTTAATTATCTGTGCCCACTACAAAATTCAGCCCATACCGCTGCCCCGCTCCTGTTGCAAATGGGGCCAGGCCATCCCCAAGGGTACCCCTTGTGTATTCATTATGTTAGAAAATGAAGGCGCAACCACCTGATTAGCCGTTCAAAATGCCGCTATCTGCAACAACGCTCAGCCATTCTTTGGCAATCAGGTCATGACCGGAATGTGTCGGATGGACGCCGTCCCACAGCCAGTAAGCCGCATGCATTGCCGTCGGTAATCGAATCGCCTTGAAACAGAAAAACCTTGTTTTTTCCAGTAGCTGAACTAGTCATCCATACTCATCCTTTGATTTAAATAGTGGTTGTGGATACTGCCCCGGGAGCGCCCGTTTGGTTCCCATCATAGCAGAAAAATGCTCAAAAACACTAGATGGAAGGAAATGCTCCTCTGCACGTACAGCGACCTATAGAACACGCTTTCTGGATATACAAATAATAAAACCTCTCTTAGGAAAGAGAGGCTTGGGGGCTTCTGAAGATGATTCGGTCGAAAGCTGCAGGAAGAACTTCATTTCACAAAAGGCCTTACAGGTATTACTCGGCACCTACCCCATGTGTCAAAGGTTCAATGAATGAATGCGTTGAAGCGGATTGCATAACTAATGCCGGAGCGTCAACAGCAAAAAAAATGCTACCTACTGCCAGCAGCAGAGCCACTTTTCTTATCATTAATCTTTTGCACCTCGCCAATTAGAATTTTGTATCTTTCCTGATCCTCGCCGGAACTGAGATGTCTGTATTGCTCAAATAATACTACGCACTGAACAATATGGCTGTCACTATTCATTCTAACAGAAGTTTCCAGACATTGGAATAAGTAAGCGATACCATTCTTGATTTTCTGGGCATTTAAGCAATACACCGCCAATTCGTACAGCAGTACCGTATATTTATCTTCGGTCACCTGAGCATTCAGTTTCCCCATTCGGGTCTTCAGGTTTTTGAGGCCCAGATGAGGCTCGAAACGTTCAATGATTTCGTCCACGTTGAAGTCCAGGCGGTTGGCCGCCTGCATGATTTTGGTCAGGCCCGGGACCATTTCGTTCTCTCTGCCGTTAATGAATTCAACATAATCCGCAAGCACCTTGGTCTCTCCTGTCATCAGACGATACAGATATGTATTGGCTTCAGCCCATTCTTTAAACTGCTCCATAATCTGCCGGGCCTCCTCCGTCGTCTCCTGAACCCAGCTGAAATCGGAATATAACGAGACATAATGAAGAGCCTGGATATAATCCCCGCGTTCATCACAAACTGCCGCGCGGAGCAGATGGGCGTAGAGGATATAGAAACAAAGGGGCCTCGCAGGTTCTTTTTGGACCGTACGGCGGCTGACCTTGTGATACTTATTCTGATATTGGATAGATGCCTTGTGCCCCATCTCCTCTGCCAGAGCCTCCACTCTGTTCCAGCGGCGCAAGGACGCATAAATATTGGCCAAATCCTTCAGCGCATTCAGCTGGTCCACCTCGTCGAGCCGCTCGACAAAGTATTCAAAATGCATCGCTGTCCGCAGATTGGCATCCTGATCTTTCCCCAGGGCTATGGTAAACAATCGGTACTGGCAGAGGGCCAGCCGCTCCGAATGCTGATATTTCTCACTCTCTGCCACACCTTCATATAATATCGCTGCCGCTTGCCGCTTGCCCTGGGCAAAGAATTCCTCCGCTGTTTCAAACAGTGCCTGGGCATAGGAGATATTATCCATAAGGGTCTGGACAACCTGCCGGATGCATTCAAGCTTGTCCAGCTCCGCACAGCGCTGCAGGAAAGGGCCCAGCCGCCGCCAGTCCGGGGTGGAGTGAACAACACATTCATCTATGTATAATTCATAAAATTCACCTTCGGGAAGCCCCATCCCCGCTGTTATCCGGTCCAGCTGCTTCATGGCAATGGGACGGTTCCCATTGATAATACTGCTGAGCGTACCGGAGTTCACCCCTGATACCCCAGCGAATTGATTAATGGTGATACCTTCTTTTTTCAAATAAGCTTCCAGTTCTGATTGTATTGTTGTCGTTTTTGATTCCAAACAAACACCTTCCTAAGAACCCATATATTTGAACTATAATCCAGATATTCCTATATATTAGGTTTTATACCGGGATAGGTCAATGTGCATTGGCACGCTAAATATGGGTTGACAGATCTGATCGCAGCCGTTCCACTGCCTGGCCCCAGGTCAGGAGATCAGCCTGGACTCCTCCGCCTGCTCTGCGGCACGCCGGATGAACCGCTCGAGGGGCTTCTGCAGGGTAAGGGCCAGCAATAGAGCAAGCATGCCGAAAAGAACCAAATACAGAGCATCACGAACAGCAACCTCCGGGAGTATGCCGCCAACCGCCTCTCTGAGCAGGCTGATGGCATATGTAAACGGCATATACGGGTTCAGGATTTGAAAGAAGCGTCCGGTAATGCTGACCGGGAAGGTTCCTCCCGAGCTGGAGAACTGGAGCACCATAAATACAATGGCTATGCCTTTGCCCAGGCTGCCAAAGATGTAGACCAGCGTGAACACAATCGTCACAAATACAATACTGATCAGGACGGCAAACAGCACAAACCACAGCTTGTCGGCAACATAGCATTTCAGCAGATATATATTGCCAAGTACGGCTACCAGAGCCTGTAGAATTCCTACGGTCAGAAAAGTCAGCAGCCGCCCAAAATACAGCTGGTACCTGCGGTATGCGACCCCTCCAGTATCGACACCAGTCCGCAACAGGGAAATGAGCAGGGTTCCTCCAACCCACAAGGCAAGCACCACATAGAAAGGGGTCATGGCCGAACCGTAATTGGGAATCGGGTATAATGCCCTTTCCTTCAGCACCACGGGATTTGCGAGAAAATCGCTGGTTCCCTTGATATTTCCGCCCAGCAGTTCAGCGATTTCCTCCAGATTGACCTCCTTCTTGATCTTGCGGACCGTATCAGCAGCGCGGCGGACGGCCTGCTCCAGGACAGGCAGATCATTCCGCACCAGTTCTGCAGCCCGGTCCACCCCCTGATCTGCACGGGGAAGTCCGGCGGTAATCCGTTCGGACACACGGCGGAACTTGTCCTCTACCCCCGGCAGGTCCTTGCGGGCAAATTCAGCCGCCGTATGAATTTTTTCTCCGGCAGCGGGCAGCCCGTTCTGAATGCGCGGCAGCACATGCGTGACGAAATCGCTGAACGCTGCCAGCCGGCCGTTCATTCCGGCTGCCGCCGCACGAACCTCATCTCCCATCACATGCAGAGGTTCCCGCAGTGCGGCCAGGCCGGTCTGCCCGTACTGGATGGCGGTTCCCGCTTCATCCAGCACCGTGTCCAGCGCCGCCAGCCGTGCGGGCGCCTCCTGCAAGGCTGTGGCGGCGTGCCCCGCCGCCAGAGTCAGCTGCTGCAGCGTGCCCT
Organism: Paenibacillus sp. P32E; assembly: GCF_001909085.1. Lineage (NCBI taxonomy): Bacteria > Bacillati > Bacillota > Bacilli > Caryophanales > Paenibacillaceae > Paenibacillus > Paenibacillus sp. P32E. The sequence continues at coordinate 62,967 of NZ_LVYY01000015.1, forward strand.
GCAGCGCATGCTGCCCCTCCGCGCCGTAGCGCGTGAGAATTCCCCCCAGCGCCTCAGCGCTGCGGGCGGAATTCTCACCGAGCTGCGCCAGCGCGGCGGGGTCCAGCTTGCCGCCGCCCCGCAATGCGGCGGCAAGGTGTGCCGCCTGCGCAGCGCCGGCGGCAAAAGAAGCCCGCGCCCCGGCCAGGGCGCGGAGCTCGCTGCCCGGCACAGCGCCGGGCGCGAGGGTGTTCACGGCGGCGAAGAGAGCCGCCGTGTGCTGCAGCGCGCCGCTTCCGGCGGTCAGCCGGTCTGCGGCCAGCTGCAGTTGGTCCGCCGCCGCTGCGCCCGGCAGCGGGGGGCCTTCAGCGAGCTGGCCTGCCAGCAGCGCGGCGCTGTCTGCACTCTGCTGCAGCAGATAGAGATTCTGCTGCAGCACCTGCGGAACAGCGGCAAAAGCCGCGCTGTTCTGCGTAAGGAACTGCTGCAGCTCCTGCCCGAAGGCGGGCCCTCCTGCAGCAATCCTGTCGGTCTGCGGCAGGCCCTTGGCGGCCGCAGCGACAACGGCTGCAGCCTCATCCAGCCGGTCTGCGGCAAGGCCCAGCACCTGTCTGGCCCGAATGAAATCAGCGTCCAGGCCGGACAAGAGCTGTGCCGCGTGCGTTAGGTCCGGGAGCCTGCCCTGCAGCTCCTGCAGCCTGCCCGCGGCATCGCTGATCTGCCCCCAATGCTCATCCAGCAGCTCTGCTGCCCTGCCGGCCTCTTCTACTTCCGGCAGCTTGTCCGTAACGCTAGCCATCCGTCCGGCGGCACCGGCGATCTGCGGCCAGTCCTCCTGCAGCTTCAATACCAGCTTCCCTGCCTTTTCAATTTCCGGCAGGCTCGCTTCCAGCTTGAAAAGCCCCTGCTCCACCTTGCGGATGACAGGCAGCTCAGCCTGAAATTCACGGTCAATGGCACTTAGGGCAGTAAGCACTGTGCGGCTAAGGGTTTCGGTGAAGCGCCCGCTAATCTGAGCGGTAATAGCGGAAGCACCTTTGGCAGTAATTTTTGGAGCAATGGCATTCATTTTTTCATTTACTGTATAGTCTACTTCCGGTTTTACCAGTTCACCTTCGAGGACCCCTGCCATCCGCTGTGAGAACTCTTCCGGTATAACAATGCTGGCATAATAATCTCCGCGCTGCACCCCTTGCACTGCTGCTTCTGCATCAGTGAACGTCCAGCCCAGCGACTTGTTGCCATGCAGGCTCTCCAGCACCTCATCCCCAATGTTGAAACCTGTACCGTTCACAGTGGCCCCTTTATCCAGACTGGCCACCGCGACTTGGATGCCGGATGTATTGCTGTACGGGTCCCACACTGCCGCCACATTTACCCAATCGTAGACCGAGGGCAGCACCGCAAGTGCGGCAACCAGCATTAGGGCTACCGGAGCTTTGAGCAGGCCCATCCAATCCCTTTTGTATATTTGCCATATCGCCGCCATATTTGCGCTTCCCCCCATGCCGTAATCTGGATAGCTTAATATGCCCAGGAATGGCTTATTTAAAGTAATAAATTCATTTCTGCTTGTCCTATATTTTTCTGCTTCACAGGTTCAAAACTTTTTGCAACATTTTCACCGGAATTACGTTTATAAAGGTACAAAGCCCGTTTGAGAAAACCAGCGAAGGGTAATGAGTTATATAGATGTACACCGTGTCATATTCATATCAAGGGGGAATTTTTACATGTTCAAAAGAAAATCGGTTGTTCTGTTTCCTGCTCTGGTCCTCCTGTTCCTCTCCCTCGTGACTACGGCTAGTACGGTAGGTACACGCGCAGATGCACAAAGCGGCAATAAAAGTCAGGAATTGACGGTTTATATACATGCGCTGAAGTCCAAAGACGGACATACGATCATGACCGCCGACCCAATCGAATGGTACGAAGGTGCTGAAGCGAACCGTATCTTTGCGGAACGTGAGCCTGAGGCTGCAGCAGAGCTTGGCGGAGTACCGGATGATTACTATATTGTGAATGACAGTGACTCGCTCACTTCCTATCCCATCGCTGATAATGCTACGGTAACGATGCAGATTTACGACCATACAGGGAAACCGGGGGATTTGGATATACAATGGAATGAAGCCATTACGCTTCACAAGTTCATGACGGAATTCGCCAAAAAGGACATCATCGATCTCAGCCAGTCCCCATACCACATTACGGTTCAGGATGGCAAGGTGATCTCGATCGTACAGCAATACACTCCGTAACTTCATAGTCTGCACACCAAACGAGCATCGTCTATATAGACGATGCTCGTTTGGTGTGCAGTAGTATCTGTAAAGTAACACGACCGGAGGCTTCGAAGTCTTCCTCATTGCTAACTGCAATTCTGTTCAACCGATATATTATCATTTGTAATGATAACTTTGGAGTAGCCTGATAAAGATTCTGTGTAAGAACAGATGGTCTTTTTTGAAGCTTCTCCTTTCGAATTAGTATATTTCAAGTTTGAACATGTGTAAAAAGGTTAGATGTTTCCTAAACCCTTTAGGTTGTAAGCGCTTTACTTCAGGCCGGATTTCATTAATAATTAGAGTATTAACAAGTGTATAAAAGTCTGAAAAAGGGGATGTACGGATGACTGCTTTTGAACTGCATGTGGATACACCGGTTGATCTGGAGATCACCGGCAAATTTGTCGCACCGTCCTCCGATTGGGTTCACCTGAGCAGAGTACTGCAGGATTACGAGCTTATTGTCATGACTGAGGGCGTGTTATATTTGGCGGGTGACAAACAGCAATTTGTAGTCTCCAAGGGTGAATACCTCTTACTTCCCCCGCTTACCAGACAATATGGAACCCGTTCATCCGATTGCTGCTTCTACTGGCTGCATTTTTCGGCCAAGTCCGGGATCACCATCACCGATGTGGCCACCTCCAGCCATAGTGAGCAAGATAACGTCATTCTGCTACCCCAATATGGGACCCTGAAGAGCCTGGAGAAAATTATCGTAATGATGAAGCAACTGCAGGATTCAGTGCGGGGCTACAATCATAAAACGCTGAACAATTACATGGCGACAGTCATTTTATGCGAGCTGTACAACCAGTTGTTCCATACGGATTCCAATCCGTCCAAAAAAACCAAACAGGAGCAGCTCTACAACGATATCGTGGACTACATAAAATGGAGCCGAAGCGAGCATATCAAGGTGTCGCAAATCGCCGCTTACTTCGGATATAACGATAAGTACCTCTCCCACCTGTTTACCACTATCTCCGGCATCTCGTTGAAGCAGTACATTCTGCAGCAAAAGATGGAGTTGGCCAAATTCCTGCTCGCCGACACGAATCAGAACATCAGCGAAGTCTCCATCCAGCTCGGCTATACAGACTGCCATAATTTCATGAAATCCTTCAAGAAGATCGTCGGCCTGACGCCCTCAGATTTCCGCAACGCTTATGCCAAGCGGCTGCTGTTCTATGAGTGACCCTGGAAGATTTCTACAGACCGAAAGATGCCCCAACAACTTATGGCAGTGAGTTGTTGGGGGGTATACAAGTAAAGTCCCTTCTAATGTGATAATTAAAGATAATGCCTGTACCGGCAAACATGAGGCTATCCGTTGTGGTTAGCCTCATGTTTGCGTATTAGGGCTTAATTGGTGATCTTCACATTGCCAAACACAGCCTTATTCTTCGCGTCACCCTCCGGATTGCTGAGCGCTATACCGATATACACCTGGCGGTTCATCGAGATCTGTACGGTTCCGGCCTTCGTCCAGCGCTTCCCGTCAGACGAAACTGCGCCAGTGAAGGTATTTCCCTTTCGGTTCAGCTTAAGCCAGCTTGAAGCAGAAGCATCTGTTGTCTGGTCAACCGAGCTGCCCGCCGTCTCTTTCCGATACTGGAAGGTTGCCCCATTCTCAGGGGTAATCATCATGTCTGCGTGCTTTGCATCATGCCCCAGCGACTCCCGAATCATAACGCCGGCCTTGGCCCAGCCGTCCATACGTTCAGTTGAACGCATCTGAACAATGATCTCCGCATCACCCTTCACAGGTTGATAGACAAAGTTCATCTGATCCGCTTTCCCCCAAATATCCGTGGATGTGCTGCTCATTGTAAATTGCTTTTTGGAAGAATTGTATACAACATTCCCCGGCATGGAGCCGATATTCCTTGCCTTCCACCCTGTTGGCAGCTGAGCCGGATAGTCATGTTCACCCGGAGGTGTCCAGTCCGGTGTCGGCCATGTTGTACGTTCATCGATTTTGGCCAGCTCGGCTTCAGGCCAGGCCCCATAAGAAAAGAACGACAGACGCTTCACGCCAGGGTAATTCTCGCGGATTCCCTGGTAAATCTCCTGATATTGATCATCAGTCCAGTCATTATCCAGCGTTGCTACAATTTCCACTTGGCTGCCGCTGATCCGGTCGCTCGTATCCTTCAGGATACCGTATTCCGTGCTGTACACCCAGTCGCTGTTGAATTCCCAGTCATCAAAGTACGCCATAGGGGCGACAAAGTCGATAGAATCCTTGAATTTGGCTACATTCTGCCCAACCTCTGTAAATTCCGGCGGCAAAATATACACGCCAAGCTGCACATCCGGATTCGAGGACTGGGAAATATCCTGACGGATATCGCCTACATACTGTCCGATTTGATCTGTTCTCCATTCATTCCACTGCTGCCGCTTAGTAGAATCCGCACCGAAATTAATACTGAGCGGTGAATATCCGAATTGCGCCTTATATTTGGCCACCGTGTAATCGCTGACGTCCATGTTGTAATTGTCGAAACGGATCCAGTCCAGCACAACACCGTCAACAGCATAATTCTCGATGACTTCCTGAATGATGGAGCGCTCATACTGCTGCACTTCATGGTGAATCGGATTGACGAAATATTCGTTACCGTTAGAACCTGTAAACGGAGTCTGAACCCCGTTGACCACCGACTGCATCTGCCATTCCTTATGCTTCAGGAAGGCCTCCTGATCATGGAACTGCGGAATCCAGGCATGGACTTTAATTCCTGCGGCGTGGGCTGCTGTATTGACCTCCTGAAGGGCATCGAAATTCTCGTAGCCCTGTGCAATCGGAGCGATATCACTCTGATAAAACACCCGCCCGGATGGCACCTCGTCATCTTCATCCTGCTTCACATTCATGCTGATGACATCCACTCCATAGCGTTCGGACAGCCTGATAAAGTTCTGAACATCCGCCACGTTCTTAAACTGGTTTACGGTTCGTACAATGACCTCCGTCTCAAAAGGGGGATTACTCTCCTCCTCGGCCATAACAGGAACCGAAGAACCCAGTACCGAGAAAATCAGCGCGAAGCTTAACACCGCCATGGACCTTGCTCTCAGTGTAAATGTCATATTCTCGCCTCCATAAATAGTCTTCATTATGTTTTAAACAAGAATTATTTCGTCGCGTTGATTTTCTGGACATTCTCCTGCCATCTTTTGGTTTTGAACTCTAGCAGCTTATCCAGCCCGGATTTTTTGGCATTCTTTTTAGCCGTCTCCAGGGCCGACAGCACCTCTTCATCCGACTTCGCCTGAACCATCTGGGCAAAAGCAAGGGTATGAATATTCTGAATATTTTGGGCGATGATGCCGATCTCCGTATCGGGAACCGGGTCGGTATTCACAAATTCCGTAATGTCCAGAGCGGTTTTCCAGGTCACCGTGGACTGCGCCACCGTCTCCCACGATTTCTGGTTCGCGGAAAGCGAAGCCTCGAGGTTCATTTTTGCCGTATCGATAAAGGTCGTATTTCCCGCCCAGTTAAAGTCTTCGAATTTCCGCATGATTTCGGTACGCTCGTTAGCAGATGCCGTCTTGTATTTCTCGTTCGGAATCGGAGCGCCATCCGCATCCTCTTCATTCCAATACAGGCCTTTCGGACCGAAGAACAGAACCTTCTGTCCCTCCGGACCCGTTATCCAGTCATAGTAAGCAAAGATAGCCTCTGGATCCTTTGCTTTGGTCGTAATGACATTGACGTTCCAGCCCAGCGTCTCAAAACCGCTTACAAACACCTTGTTCTTGTCTAATCCGGCTTTATGAACCGGCCAAATAATCTCATATCCGCTGTCCGGATTGCTGCAGTCAGGTACGGTATATGCGAAGAACAATGGTCTCTTCGAACTTTTTAACCGGACAGTAGGAAAATTCTCAACTTACATCGTTTTATCCTCTTCCCTTTTCCAATATTCCGGATGATTATGTCTTGAACATCCAAATAAATAACAGCCAGAACTTAAAGATGTTGTGAATCTCAGCGGCGGAACATAACCCGAAGAAATCTGGTTTATTATATTTTCATCAAAGTACAACGCTAAAGAGTTTGACGGCATTAATTTTCTTTGCCTACTACATCATTCTGTAACACAAATAAACCCGCAGAAGCCTGTTTACGCATCGTTTCGACCGGAGTGTGACTACCCTCTCCCCTATAGTCGTCATGATGTAAACACAGGCTCCTGCGAGCTTTTCTACAAAAAACTTGCTGATTAGTGAAAGCAATATGTGGCCTGTGTTGTCATTTCGCCACAATCGGTACGAATATATCCGATAGATGATAGCCCATTTTCTCTTTGAATACCTTGGGTGTAGTAACATGGGTCATTTCGTAACGTTCAGCTGAATCATTCTCGCTTGTTGATATTTCGAAGCACCCACTTGTCTCAACCCATGCGCGAATGGATGCTTTAGTTTCCTGGATGGCCACTTCCTCTGCATCTTTTGAAGTTGCAACTGCATATAATCCCCCAGGGAAATCGGCAACCTCGTATCCACCTGTATCTTTGTATCCTTCTGGCAGCGCAAAAAACCATTCCAAGTAACCTTTCTTGACGTTATACCACATAAAGTCGCGGGGCGTAATGTAATGCTTGACATCGACAGAAGACCACCATTGGTCAAACGCTTCGAAATCCTCCATAGATGATATGTTTCCCGAATTAACGACCGTTAGAGGTGGGATCTCAATTACACGGATTCGCTCCATATTCACAAAACCTCCGGAAATAGAAGTACTTTATCCAAGAGTATAAGTATAATGGATAAATCAGGAAATGAAATGCATCACAAGTGGATGAAGCGAATGATGCAAATGAGAGGCTCATGCTGGCATTGCGCCTTACAGCTTCCAACGGCAGGTCATCGTTAAATTGCCCCCATGCAGCTCCGCTGTCAGGGAGCCGTTCATCTTGTCCATTAGACTTTTCGCTATGGAAAGACCAAGTCCCGATCCTTGGGCGGACCGGGTGCGGTCGACCGTATAGAAGCGGTCGAATAGCAGCCTCACATCGATGTCGGATAACTCCTTCGCTTCATTCACGATCCTGAACATGGCTGTCTTCTCCCGTTGCTCGAAGCAGATCTCCACATGACCGGCCGCATGTTTGACAGTATTAATAAGCAAATTCTCAACGACCCTCCGCACGGCTGATTCGTCAGCATATATAGCCACCGCTTCCTTCGGCAGCCGGATATCCGGCGTAATGTTCCGTTCGTTGAACCGGTCGTAGAAACCCACCAGAATGTCTGACAGGAGGACAGTCATTTCGATCCGCTCGGACTTAAGCTGATAATCCGAAGATTCAATTAAGGACAGCTCGAAGAAATCGTTCAATAGCGCTTGCAGCCGTTTCGTGCGATTTTTAACGATTGTGAGGTATTCGTGCTTCTCCTCGGGCGTAATAGGCTCTGCTTCCAGCAGTTGAATATATCCAAAGATGGAGGTCAGCGGAGTACGAATATCATGGGAAATGTTCGTAATTGCCTGCCGCAGCTCATTTTCTGTTCGTCTTCTGCGGGCCTCTGCATCGACTACGAGGTCGGACTGGCTGTTAATTTGACCCGCAAGCGCTTCGAGCCGCCGGTCGAATAGAGTTACGTCTATTTTTTTACCGGTTGTCCGCTCATTATAGCGGCGCAGCTGCGATGTCATCCGCCCCAGCTCCCGCCTCATCAGCAGCAGATGGGCAAGCAGAAGAGCCGCCACCGTAACCGATATGAGCGTTATGATAAGCAACTCTCTTCCGCCCCTCTTACTTTTATTTTATTTCCTTTCTACGGAACACGAGAATACCGAGCAGCCCGGCTGCGACAATCGTCAGCAATGGCACAAGCAGGAGCGCCGGCAGATCGCCGCCGTCGATGCTGGGCTTGCCGATATCGTTCATCAGCTTGAAGATAGAATAATCATACACTGTAGTAAAGAAAGGGATGTACTCACCCAAGCCCCCCAAAACCGTGTCAATCATAAGGAAGAAAATCATCGAGAAGCCGATCGTCTTGCCGCTTTCGGTGAACACGGCAGTGAACAGCGCCCCGATCGCCGCGTAGCCTGCAGTGTACAGCAGTGTTAGTCCGAGGGCCCGTGGTATGAAGAACGCGTCAACCCCCTCCGGCAAATGGCCAAAACCTGAAAGTAGTGAAACTTCGGTCGTGCTTACGATCGGGAATACCAGAGAGACAGCCATGGCTCCGACCGAGAATCCGATCAGCTTGGCGGTGAACAGCCGTCCTCTATCGTTGCCCGACGATGCGATCGTCTTCATGACACCCGTCGCATATTCACTCGCGATGAAGAATCCGGCCAACGCTGCTACGCCGAATTTGATCACATAGCCATTGCTTGCCATAAATTTAATCAGAAATTCGGCTCCTGTAAATTGCGGATCTCCACTCGACTTATTGTCAAAATAGTAGAGCAGTGGATACACCAGTGAAAGAGCGGCGGTTATGAGCAGCAGCACCCGGAATGATCTGTCCTTACGCAGCTTGAACAGTTCTGACCTGATCAGGTTATACATGCCCGGCACCTCCGATCCGCTTCATAAAATAGCTCTCCAGGTCTTCGCCCATCGGCATAAACTGCTCGATTTCCAGGCCTGCGGAGAAAAGCGTCGACGATACTTTGCCTGGCTGCTCCATGTGGCCATACAGCTTGATGGCCCCATCCGGCATCACCTCGAAATCGGCTGTGCGGAACTCATTCTGAATAACGGTTGCTGCCTTGTCCGGGTTATCCGCTTTGATATACACGTACTGCTGGCATTTATCGTTCAATTCCTGTGCAGTGAGCTGCTCCAGCAGCTTGCCGTGATGAATAATGCCGTAATGGCTTGCCAGCAAATGCAGCTCACTCAGAATGTGGCTGGAGATCAGAATCGTTATCCCTCGTTCGTGGTTGAGCTGCTTGAGCAGCTCGCGCATCTCGATAACGCTCATCGGATCGAGTCCGTTGGTCGGCTCGTCCAGAATTAGAAATTCGGGGTCGCCCAGCAAGGCGATCGCCAGACCCAGCCGCTGCTTCATGCCAAGTGAGAAATTCCTCACTTTTTTCCTGCCTGTTCCCTGCAAACCGACCCATTCCAGCATCCTGTCGACGCAGTCTTTGCCGGGGATGCCCCGGAGGAGACGGTTCGCCTCCAGATTCTCGGCGGCAGTCATGTGGGGGAACAACGAGGGGCTCTCGATAATCAGCCCCATCCGCTTGCGGGCCTGGGTCAACGCCCGCTCATCGCTGGCTCCGAACAGCTCGATACTTCCGTCGGACGGAAAAGCAAGTCCGGTAACGATGCGCATCAGCGTCGATTTTCCGGCTCCGTTCTGCCCAATAAAGCCATATATGGAACCTTTGCGGATAGACAAATTCACTTTATCCAGCGCTGCGCTGCCTTTGAACTTCTTAGACAATTGATTCGTTTGCAATACATACTCGTTCATTGTCGTCTTGGCCTCCCTTATGTGATAGACCAAGTATAGAAACGAAAACTTAAGAGGGGCTAAAGCCAATTCTTAAGAATGTCTTAAGGCTTCAGCCGATAGCCCATGCCCCATACCGTCTCGATAAATTCGCTGCCAGGCGCAGCCTTCGCCAGTTTACTCCGCAAATTGCTCATATGGACATTGACCGTATTATCGTCTCCGTGGTATGGCTCATCCCATACGCTTTCATATAGATTGGCTTTCGTGAATACCTTTTTCGGTGCCGATAAAAACAATGCGACAATCTCGTACTCCCGGACGGTCAGCGCAACCTCCGCCCCCTCTGCCGTAACCGTTTTGGAATCGTGGTCGAGTACCAATCCCTTATGCTGCAATACGCTCGGCACAGCCGGAGGAGCGATCTGCGCATACCGGCGCAGATGGGAATCGATGCGCGCCGATACTTCCTCGATATCGAAAGGCTTCGTAATGAAGTCATCCGCCCCTCCGCGCAGAGCTGATACCTTGGTCTGCTGCTCACCCTTGGCCGAAATGATGATCACTGGCATACCGCCCCGCACGCGGATCCATTTAAGCAGCTCCTCGCCCGTCATTCCCGGCAGCATCAGATCGAGCAGTACCATGCTCCATTGCCGTTGCTCCAGATAGAGCAGCGCCTCCGTTCCGGAGAAGGCAGGCTGTGGCACGTAACCGCTTTTTCTAATAATGCTACACAGCAGCCGGCTGATGTCACTGTCGTCTTCGGCCACGAGAATATTGATCGAATTATTCATCTAATCTCCTTGTACTATCTGTTATCAGCTTTCAAACCTATGTTCATCAGCATTTATGATAGACTATTTTTACCTCTGATTCCAGAACAGCATTTTTTATGACCTGGCGAAGAGATTAATTTGGACTCCCATGGTTCGCAAAAAACCAGCAGACCCACTCCGGGACCTGCTGGTTTTTTGTATGCAAGCAATTTGGCCGAGCGGGACTCAATCCCAAAGCATAGGCTCCAGTACTTTATCCTGAACAGTGATACTGTTAAGGGCTGTATTATTAATCCATGAAAGCGCGAGCGTTCCCTCGCCCATATGAACACCTACTACCGGAACAAAAGTCATGATTTCTGTACGCACAGAAGGCGACATATCCTTGATGGCCGACTCCAGGCTCAGCGCCTCTTCCATATTGTTGGCATGCATAATGCAAATATCCTGGATCCGCCAGATATCCTTGTGGAGTGTCTCCAGCAACTTTTGCTTCGTCTTCTTGAAGGTGCGGATTTTGTCCACAACGACAACTTTGCCTTCATCGAACTTCAGCAGCAGATGAATCCGCATCAGCTGGCCCAGTACAAGCTGAGAGCCAGAGAGTCGACCGCTGCGGTGCAGCTGGCTGAGACTGGCAGGGATCAGATAGAAAGACATCTCTTCAATGATATTTTCGATTCTGCTCTTGATCTCCAGCGCAGAGCAACCTGCCTGCTGCCAGTGAACGCCGCGCAGAATCATCTCACGGATCGGGTAAGCGCCTACCTTGGAATCAATGCCAATTACGGTAACTCCAGCGATATCCGCTGCCTGTATAGAGGTATGGAAAGTACCACTAAGCTCGGAGGAACAATGGATCGCAATAATTTCGTCATACTCTTCCTTCAGGCGCTCGTATAACTCTACGAACTCACCGATCGGCGGCTGGGAACTGCCAACCTTGTCATTCTGGCGCATTTTATCATAGAACTGGTCGGCGGTGATTTCGATATTTTCTTTATAACATTCATTATTGACAATTAGACGGAGAGGAACAATATATACATGGTTATTTATGGCGAATTCAGAGTCAATTGTGCTGGTGCTGTCGGTTACCCAAGCGATGGATTTCATGTCACTGCTCTCTTTCGTGAGGGATTGGTTGCGATCAGGAATCAGCAGCTTCAACTATCTGCATATTCGTAAATTATACAGGAAACCAAGCGCTCATATAGCGATTACGAGATAATTACCGGCACCTTTTTCAACATGATTCGACATAAATTCACATTTCACATGATAGATATACCTATTAAAGAACCGACTGGATATGGTATGTGAAGACGCTAAAAAAATGGCCGTTACTTATGATTTACTACTGCCTCATGGCTGGGCGCACCAAAAGAACGGCATCTCTGCCGTCCTTTAACATTTGAAATTATTGAATCATCTTCTACTCTTCGGTACTGAAGTCCGGTTAGGGCGCTAATATATAGGCACCTTGCTCATAATCATCGGCGTCCTTCCAGTGAACGCGCAGTGACTTCGTAGTGTACAGTTCCGCGCTGTTGGCAACCTCGAAATGAAGATGTGGTTCGCTGGAATTACCCGAGTTACCGCACTTACCCAGCGTATCTCCGGCCTTGACTACGTCGCCGGTTTTGACGCTGACCGATCCCTTTTGCAGATGAGCGTAGTAGCTGAACTCTCCATTGCCATGATCGATAATGACATGGTTCCCGGCAATCTGCTCCGTATTCTCCTTACCGACAGGCTTATTGTCTTGGATGTCATTGACGATTTTCACAACTTTGCCCGCTGCGGCAGCCAGAATAGGTTTTCCGAAAGCAAAGTAGCTTTCATTTTTGGTGGCGTCGCCTTTATAGCTGAACCCATTGTTCACCACGATGAGATCATACGCATACCGCTGCTGCTCAGCCCCGTAATGATAATTAATGAGCTCGTTCGTGCCCCCCCAATAGACAAACCATTTCCCTTGAAAAGGAAGTTCAAAAGTCGTTTGAGTGCGCTTCGCATCCGTCTCGGGATACTGCTGCATCGTATTAAATATCAGGCCCTCTATCTTGTTGTTTCTGTCAAACAGAGCTTGTATCGTTTTTTTTCCTTTGGGGTCCTTCCAAGCATAGTAACTGGTATTGTTTATAAGAAAATGACTAACCAGTTTATAGGATGTGACGTTCTTGTGGTTGAGGTTGACTTGTTTCTTGAAATCCTTTAACGAGAATTGCTTCTTGAATTCGGCCCCGAGTTGTCCATAAATACGTTCATATTTCTCTTGCTGCAGCAGTTTTAAAAGTTCGTCCGGCCGGAAAGAAGCAGCAGCTACTGCTCCTTTCGAGACAGAGTTTGCTGATACAACCTCAGGCTTGGCGGACTCAGCCGACGCCGAGGCTGCGAGTGAGCCCACAGTCAGTATGCCAGCGAGGCTAAGCAGCATCAGATTTCTTTTGCTAATGATATTGTTCATCCGTTTTCTCTCCTTTATATGGGTTTCACGGATAAGTGTATGCGATGAAGTTTAACACCTGCGAAACGAAACCTTATGATTGTATTAATCAGGAGATTGAAAAGTTAAGGTTCCGTTAAGATTTATATTGTGCTGCTGAAACAAAATGAATGATATATTTAAATGGATACCAAGTTTTGTAATAGGGAGATAAGGAAGCGATGAATCAATCAAAGATTCTAATTGTGGATGATGAATCGTCCATTCTAAAACTATTGAAAACCGTGTTAAATAAAGAGGGATTTCCACTCGTCGATACGGCCACAACAGGCGAACAGGCCTTACTAGCCTGCCAAACCACCAAGTATGACCTCATCCTGCTTGATGTTATGCTGCCGAAGCAAAACGGCTTCGAGATCTGTCCATGGATTCGGCAAACAACGGATGCCCCTATCCTGTTCTTAACGGCTCGGATAGGCGATTTTGATAAATTGACCGGTTTTGCCGTTGGGGGCGATGATTACATTACGAAGCCGTTCAATCCGCTAGAAGTGATTGCGCGTGTCCGGGCACAGCTGCGCCGGTATCTCAAAACTGCCGATGTTCCCACTATGAACCGGATATACACTTACAGAACATTTCAAGTGGACGAATATGCTGGAGAGCTTCGCGTGAATGATGTCACCGTCGATTGTCCGGCTCAGGTCTTTCAGCTCCTCTTGTTTTTTTGCCAAAGCCCCAACCGGGTATTCAGTAAAAAACAACTGTACGAGCAAGTTTGGGGCGAGCAAAGTCTTAGTGATGACAATACAGTCATGGTTCATATCCATCGTATCCGCGAGCGCATTGAACCCAATCCCAGTGAGCCAGTATATTTGATTACTGCACGTGGCCTAGGTTACAAACTTGTTCGTGAATCTGAGAATTAATGCGATGAACATCAAGAAAAGGTTTATCCTTCAATATATTAGGCAATTGCTGTTTATCGGCGTCCTACTATTTGTTCTATTTTTAGGTACATTTACTTTAAGCATTGTAAAGCTGGAGCGGCTTGATCAACAACTGGACTCCATTCAGCCCAGTTTGCCTGTGCTCACAGACTCTATTACCCATCATGACGGTAAAATACAATTTGATCCGAAACTTCTTGCCGAGGTACGCGAGCAGGGGGGCTGGCTACAGGTTATAGATAAGGCTGGAGAGACTATTGCCGCTTACCATACTCCAGCTGATGTACCAGAACGTTACACTCCTGGTGAGCTGATGAGCTATTGGAAAGCGGAGAAGGATTTCCCTTACGGACTATATGCATGGATTCAAGAGCTGGATGGACAAACCTATACCCTCTTATACGGAGTGAAGAATGATATTGCCATGCTCAAAAAAAACTTGCTGCAGCAAGTGACATGGAGAGCGGGCAAGATTGAAGTGAACGAGAGCTTCAAGCAGCAGCTTAATGATATCCATGGCTGGATCGAGCTGCTCGATGGGAATGGGAAGGTACTAGGAGGTTACGGACAAAGGGGCGAAGCGCCAGATCATTATAGCCTTCAGGATTTGATGCTGCGTAACCAATATCCGGAACGTTATGGCATGCAATCATTTACGGTTTATGATTCTGCGGCAGGCAGCACCTGGGTCATTCATGCTCCTCTGTCTACAACGGTGGCTTCATGGGTCAATGGCGATACGTATAAGGAAGATATTACTGTATTCTTCTGGAGATCTGCTGCTTTGCTTGTGATGATTCTTATTCTCTTCCTGCTTCTTGCTCTTTGGTACGGTCACCGGTTTGGGACACCTATTCTGCATATGATTGATTGGCTTCACTCTTTGGCCAAGGGCGAATTACGTGAACCGACCAGTCCTAACTCCAATGGGATGCCTCTTAGCCGTAAGCAGTCTGGACATTTAAAAGAAAGATTCCGCGTACATGCCGAATTGATAGAATCCTTAGCTCACTTAACAGAGACATTACAGAAGAACGAGCATATTCGTAAGCAGCTGGAGATCACAAGAGAAGACTGGATTGCAGGTGTGTCGCATGATTTGAAGACACCGCTGTCTTCCATAATGGGGTATGCACATCTCATGGAATCGAGAACGTATGAATGGTCACAAGCAGAAATTCGTGAATTTGCAGCCATTATGCGTGAGAAATCCACTTATATGGATGAAATGATCAACGATTTAACTTTAACCTACCGGTTGAAAAACGATGCCTTTGCGTTTGAATTCATCCCGACAGACATGAATGAATTCATCGATCAAGCCATACAAAAGTGGAAACAGCATCCTCAATTCGCCAATGTTCCGATTCATTATAAGGCCTCGGAAGCACCGATTACCTATCCGATAGATGCCAGATACTTCAGACGCGCTCTGGAGAATCTGCTTGCAAATGCTGCCCTCCACAATCCTGAAGGTACATGGATCAACGTTTCTATAGTTAAGAATAACGTTTCGCAATTTGTAATCCAGATACAAGATAACGGGGTAGGCATAGATAAAAAAACGAAGGAACTGCTATTCGAGCGCTACTATCGCGGTACCAATACGGATGAATTAATCCAAGGTACTGGACTCGGTATGGCAATTTCCAAGCAGCTTGTGATCCAACACCGGGGACAGATTGAAATAGAGAGCCAATTGGGGACCGGTACGACAATTTCATTAGTGTTTAGCACGACAAGAGAATAAAATCCATTCTTTATTCAACTAGGCAGTACTAGAAGCAATAACCTAATGAAAAAAGCCCAAGCCACTTGTCTGCTTGAGCTTTTTTCATTTCCTTACTCAGACTACGACAAACTATTTATAATCATTTAAGGGCCCTTGATCCATTATAACTTCTACCCTATTTGAAGGTCCCATCCTGAGAATAGGCCTAAACTCCGAATTCGGTCTACTGTAAAGCTCCAATGGGCTTATAATAACGCCGTCTGGCGTATTATGAAGTATTCCGGGTACACAGGTATAAATCTTATCATTATTATTGGCATTCTTGGCGGATATCGTAACGGACGTTCCATTATGATTATCTATACTCATGGACACCTTATATCTGTAGAATGAACCGGTTCCATTGGACTGAGCTGAATAAACCACAGGAACAACTGCAAGAATATCATCTTTTAATCTTAATTTTATAACCTCTGTCTTCATTGCTTTGCTGCTTCTCCCGACATCGCCCATATGTTCCACAGTCCCGTTACCAAAACTTTTGAGAGGAGGTGTCCCCTCCGCACCAAACATAGCTACATCAATCTGCTTTCCATCCTTTGTGTAGACTAAAGCATATATATCATAATCCGTCCCAGTCTTCCAAGATACAGTAGCCGTGATTTCTGGTGTTTTATCAATAATAACCGGTTTTTGCCCTTTATCGAGATTTATCTTACCCTTTACCTTTTCAAGGCTTATTGATAACTTCGAATCAGGCTCTTTTGAGGTATGATTTTGAATTGTCTGAGGTTCGGAATGCTTGTCTGGCTCATCAGCTTCAACCTCAACACCATAGTTTTTACATAACCCTTCAAGCCCGGAATCAAATCCGCGCCAGATTGATTTTGCCTTCGTCTGACCATCTCTTAGATATAATTCCAAAACTACGATTCCATTTTCGTGCGTGAAACTGGATGGTGATAACTGAATAATCGTATTTTCGGTACATATCTCGGCTGTTAAATTCTTTACATTCGAAAATCCCGTGCTGTGATCCTCTGTCAGAGTTATAGCTATTTTTGTGATACCTTGAGGGACTTTACCCATGTCGAAATTAATTTTATGAACTTTTGTATGGCCCACTTTCTCGGATGGTAAAAGAGTAGCTACACCTGAGGAACTTGTTGGTTGATTATAAAAGATAACCCCGCTATCTCCTTGTACCTTGTCGGAATCCGTTAAAAGGAATGCTGTTAGTGAAATATCTATTAAAGTAGAAATTTCGTGACTAATCGTAATATTACCTTTTGCGGCACTTAAGGTTGTATTTGCTCCCATCTGAAGAAATTGATTCACTTAAACCACTCCAATCCATTAATGGCCCGTATTCAAGTTGACTCTTTAATTCCCGAAATTCAGAATACACTCTGACTTACTTATATTACCACAAGAAGGTAATACTTAAGACTTGCATTAACATATTGTCCCTCTTGTGGTACGGTTCACCGCACTATCTGTAACGGAAAATTTAAAGGCCATCCATTGTGGGATGGCCCTCTTTCATTTTCCTCGACTGTCGTCTCCGTCAGCTGAACGGTATTCAGCTATTCATCTTTGATAACAGGCAACAAATAATCAAGAATAATCTTCTGTCCCTTTTCCAGCGGTGTGCAGTATCGGTCATATGTATAGACATCACACCAATAAAAATTTCCAAAGTCAATTTTGTATCCTGTTTTCTCGATTGCTTCGGAACAAATTAAGTATGCACTATCAATAATATCGTTAAGGTAGTCGGCTTCAATCCATATCTTAGCAACCGTTCCAGCGGGTATATCTGCTGCATACATATTTTCTGGAACAGGTGCATCAAGTTCTACATATTTACCAATGATATATTGAAAATTATCTTTCCCTTCAAATTTACTCATATGCCCAAGTCCAAAATAGTCATCAATATCTTTGCAAATCCACTTTCCAACTTCTTGTTGTATTTTATCAAAAACGCCTTCCTTGATTGCTGAACCCCAGCATTCTTCTCCCGCTTTTTGAAATGAGGTCATTTTCATCATGCCCACAATTTTTCGACTTCCAAATTGTGCATACTCGATTTTTTTTAGCTCTGCCATAATTCGTTTACCTCCTACAATTCTAATGTTTGTAAAGGAGGTGCGTGGATGATCACTAAGTTTCTCTCTGTCCTTCCTAACACTAGAGGGAGAAACATTGTGATGCTCCCTGAAAGCTCTTGTAAAAGAAGCGTGAGAATTGAAACCATATTTTATAGCTATGTCGATGATTTTTTCACTGCTATTTCTTAAATCATGACCCGCTAGGGTTAATCGCCGCCGCCTTAAGTACTCATTAATTGAAATTCCTGAAATATATGTGAAAATACGCTGAAATAATGGGGCAGGGCAACCAGCAATTTTAGAAATAACGCTATAATCAACCTCATCTGAAGTCGGTATAATATTCTCCAAGTATTCCACTACACTCTCAAAGGCATTAAGATTATCCACTATGCACCTCCTCTCTAATAAAATTATAGGAATATTTTCATGACATCGCTTTGCAAGAACTGAACGTTTTTTGTTAAGTATCGCAATATAATAATTCCATTATATATCCTGCTTATCCTTCTGTTGAATGTGCTATCCTGCCAGTATGCTTAAAACCGGTTCAAGCAATTTTTGGTACATATATCATATTCGTGACCTAAAGCCAAGCCCCCTTACCGTTTGGTCCTTTTTTACAGCAAAATTATAGCCCCAGGAAAAATCTCCAGGGGCTGTTCTTACTATTGTGGAGCATCCTTATCTTTTTTGCAAAAAGATCCACCATTGCCGGTCAAAACCGGGAATAAAAATCTCTTCGCAGCCCTGAATCCCGTTCAACCAGCGTCTGGTCAGGGGGATGATATTCTCAAACAAATCTACCGGGTAGCCCCAGTCAAGGTCCAATTGGAACATATAATGATTCATAGCGATAATGCCATTTGTCCGCAGAGATTTCAATAAAGTGTGGATCAAGGTGATAAAAGGCTGCATGGCATGAACTTCGAGTGTACCTGAGGCAACCTCCTGCTGAAGAAGT
Source organism: Paenibacillus sp. P32E (assembly GCF_001909085.1). Lineage (NCBI taxonomy): Bacteria > Bacillati > Bacillota > Bacilli > Caryophanales > Paenibacillaceae > Paenibacillus > Paenibacillus sp. P32E. The sequence goes on from NZ_LVYY01000015.1 coordinate 81,665, forward strand.
TTGATCATGGCCGGCAAAGTTTCCATCCAATCCGTATGGATGGTGTCGATTCCAGCCTGTCCGCACAAAATCGCCTGGATGATATCATTGACCGCATGCTGAAAAACGATAAGATCCACTGACCCGGAAGGCAGATGTTTTTCGAGATAAGCTGCATCTTCCTCTATGACTTTCATATGCAGGGGAAGGCCCAGCGTTTTCTGCAGCAAACTGGTGGTGAGGCTTTTATTCATATTGGCCGTTATGTACGTACTGTTTGGATGGGTTCGTGCCATGACCTGGGGAACCATATCTGCATCGCCGGAAGCCACCTCCAATAATGTCAGGTCATCTCCCAACTGCAGCGCTTCAAAAACCTCTGCCCAACGCGCTCTGAAGTAGACTTCATTTACAACGGTAAAGTGGGCAATCGGACTTTCCAGCAACAGTTTAAGCTGGTGTTCAACCTCGTTTTGTGGGAGGGAGCGATATTGCTTCAGTTCTTGCTCGCTCAAAAAACGTTGTGCTCGCTCATTTATTAATGGGTAGCATTTGTCTACGTCGTCTAATGGAATCATAATAAGCTTCCCTTCCTGGCTAACTATATTTGCTACTATTATATTTATTAATAGATTTTCCAACAATCTATATTATTAAAGATATATAGGTTAAACTAAAAGTTTTTTCCGAATATTACAACCACGTATCTGAATTTTAAAATCAATAGTCTTGATTATCGACCTCTGCAAAGGGTTAAAAGTGAAGCCGTCCGACTTTTCCAAGCTGACCGATATGACAACTCCTCATCACACTCCAGCTCTTCGCTGTTGTGCTGCATAACCTCGAATGCATCCACAATACCTTCCATGAGGTTTAGTTGAATAAACAGTGGTAATTTCTCCAACATTGAATCTTCGTAAACTCTAGGGAGACTTTCTGTATAATAAAACTTTGCGGCAACAAAAAAAGAAGAAGCTCAAGCTACACCTAGCTTAAGCTTCCTCTTTTTAGCTCATGCACATCCTGCTGATTCTGCGATTTTTCCTGCACGGACTTCTTTCTTCCACTAGGGTCTCCACTAACGCTACAGCAGTTCCTTACGGAGCTGCTCCGGCGATTTCGGCGAGAGCAGGCCGAACGGGATATCGAAGACGGTGTGCGCGCCGGACTCCCCCTTTTGCGCCAGACGGTAGGCCGCGCGGGCATAGGCGACGAGCACGCTGGCGGTAAATTCGGGATTGCTGTCCAGCTTCAGACTGAACTCGACGATCTGCGTATTCCCCTCCCCGGTCCGCCCGCTTCGGATAACATGGCCGCCATGCGGCATTGCGCCATGTTCGGCAGCCAGCGTCTCTTCGCTCACGAAATGAACCACAGTCTCATAATCGGCAAAATAATTCGGCATGCTGCGGATCGTCTCCGCAATCGCCTCGCGGTCTGCACCTTCCTCAGCCACTACATAACACTCGCGCAGATGCTTGTCGCGGGTAGCCAGCACCGGGTTCTCCCCACTGCGTACGCGCACCACCGCTTCTTCACGCGGAATAGTGTACTGGATGCCGTTCTTGACTCCGGGAACACGGCGGATGGCGTCGGAATGACCCTGGCTTACGCCTTTGCCCCAGAAGGTGAACTCGCTGCCTTCCGGCAGCACGGCTTCTGCCAGCAGACGGTTCAGTGAGAACAGTCCCGGGTCCCAGCCGGTAGAAATGACGCTGACAGTCCCCGCCGCCTTGGAGCTGGCATCCACTTCCACATAATACTCCGGAATTCGCGCATGGGTGTCGAAGCTGTCAACCGTATGGAACAGCTTCGCCAGAGCCGGGCCCTGTTCCGGCAGATCGGTTGCGGAGCCGCCGCATAGGATCAGCACATCAATTTTTCCCCGATAAGCCTCAATATCGTTAATGGACACCATCGGTGTGCCCGTCTCTAACGTGTGGGGATCGCGGCGCGTAAAAATCGCTTCCAGCCGAAGATCAGGATTTTGCCGGATTGCCGCCTCGACGCCACGTCCGAGATTGCCGTAGCCGACGATGCCGATGGAAATAGGTTGGGTCATGGTTATTGTGTCCTCCATTTCATAATATGCTGGATCAGATCCAGCCTCGGGCACTCATCGCTTCGCTAATCCGTTTAATGGAGATCATAAAAGCAGCGGTGCGCAGATTGGTACCGTGCTCACGGGATAAGGCACGGACCGCATCATAGGAAGCGTACATCCGCTGCGACAGACGCTCCAGCACCTCTTCTTCCGTCCAGTAGTAGTTGGCCAGATTTTGCACCCATTCGAAATACGATACGGTGACGCCGCCTGCATTTGCCAGAATATCGGGAATGACTAGCACGCCCTTTTCCTGCAAAATTTTGTCCGCCTCCGGAGTGGTCGGGCCGTTGGCCGCTTCGGCGATGATCCGGGCACGGATGTTGGCTGCATTAGCACCGGTAATCACATTCTCCAGTGCCGCCGGGACAAGGATATCGACATCCAGCTCCAGCAACTCTTCGTTAGTAATCACGTAAGACTCGCCGTAGTCAGCCAGCTTGGCATGGTCTTTGAGCGCAAAGACTCTCGGCAAGTCAAGACCCTCCGCCTGATACAATCCGCCCCTCGAATCGCTGACCGCAACAACCTTACAGCCTTGTTCGGCCAGCAGTTTAGCCGCAATCCGTCCGGCGTTGCCGAAGCCCTGCACCGCAACTATTGCACCTTCCGGAGATACGTCCAGCTCCTTGAGCGCAGCAAGCACTGTGTACACGCAGCCTTGTGCCGTTGCTTCATTCCGTCCTTTGGAGCCGCCGAGGATGAGCGGTTTGCCTGTGATGACGCCCGGCGTGTTGACGCCCTTCAGGCGGCTGTATGTATCCATCATCCAGCCCATAATCTCCGGTGTCGTGTAGACATCCGGCGCTGGAATATCTTTATCGGGACCGATGAAATCGGCGATAGCCTCCATATAGCCCCGGCTGACGCGTTCCAGCTCGCCTTTGCTCAGCTTGTGCGGGTCACAGATAACCCCGCCCTTGCCGCCGCCGTAAGGCAGACCCACAACGCCGCATTTGAAGGACATCCACATCGACAATGCTTTGACCTCGTCCAGCGTAACGTCAGGGTGGAAACGAATGCCCCCTTTTCCCGGACCGATCGCATCGTTGTGCTGGGAACGGTAACCTTCGAAGACGACCACGCTGCCGTCGTCCATCTTGACGGGAAAGTTGACGGTCAGCACACGTTTCGGTTTTTTCAGAATATCGGTAATATGCTGCGGAAGCTGCAAATAGGCAGCCGCTTCATCAATCTGTTTTTGCACAATTTCAAAGGGGTTTAAGGTCTCTTGCGCCAGTGCCACGTTCTCTGTAATGCTCATGTGCTTCAGCCCTTTCTCTCCATCTGATTTTGCGGTTCACCGCATTAAAGAAGGTTAGAATACATCTTACATCATACGTTAGTTTTATAAAAGAATTTTTACGGAAAATCATTGTTATTTTTTTCATCAGATACGAAAATATGCGAATTAATCGCTTACAATTTTGCTTATAGATTGGATTCGGGCTAGACCTGCCCTGCCGAACCGACGGAAGGGACTTTTGCTGTGAATCTGCAAAAGTCCCCCTCGAATGGGTACAGCGTATGGGTATTGCCTCATTCCGATACGGAATGAAGTCCCTTTACCTCTATTAGTTTTTTACTAAACTGATACGCTACATTAACATTTTCTATAATCTCAGTATCCTGGTAGGCAAGGGAACCCTCAAACTCTAGGGTATCATTGTCTTTCCACACAATATGATTAGCATAGCTATAATTCTCATGATCTGTGCGAATCTATGTATCTAGTCCTTTTTGTGTACCATATTTGACTCTTGCTGATTCTACTAGCTCTGGACTTATTCTTCCCTCTTCAACATTCATAATTTGAACGAATTCACTTTTATTAGAACATGTTACGACCGCAATGAACTTCTGATTTGGTGAAGGAATAATTTCTTTATGGCCTTCAAGCCCCACCAGCGTCAACAGTTCACTGGCCGGCATCCGAGTGGTGTATAGCCGTCCCCAAAAGGTCAAATAATCGGCAACCTTCATTCGTTCATATAATCCGTCATCCCAAAAGCAGCACCCAACACGCTGCACGATTTCAGAACGGTTCAGCCGCAGACGCTCACCGCGGTATAGCGCCTGAATCCCAAGCCCAGACGGCTCGCCCAGAACGGAACGGATGAACTGACGGCCATGCTCATAATTACACTGCACCACCGCACACTGTCCAGCCATCAGTTCCACTGATGACGATGCAGCATCGCTTTTTCCGGCTTCACTTTGTATATGCAATACGGTCATGCGTATCCAGCCTCCTGTCATCCCCACAACGATTACTCAATATATTCCGATTGTAACCTCGAATAGAAGGTTGAACCACGTGCTTCCATGATTGGGTAAAGTACTAATGGACGAAAAAGCCGCATAAGAGCTTAGACCTTAGCAGCCATTCCCACAACAATATCTTTCGCCGTCACTTGTAATTTTTAACGATACATGAGGATTATTAACTTATCATAAAAACTGATTCAATAGTACTTCCCCCTTACTTTGGACATTACGTTATTAATCTGCCAATATAATATTCGATTATTAACGCAATTAGTAGATTATTGCAAAGGTTCTTCTATCGTCAAATCTTTGCTGAAAAACTCAAAATGTTGCCGTTACTTATGATAAGGCTCTCCTTGCACGCTATAACGGCTGGATGAAAAATATCCCTCAAACCGGATTCTATCGGTCGAGGGATATTTCGAGTAGGGCAACTATTTAATTATCGATTAGATTAGAGTTTTGCAGAAGTCTTTGAACAATAACCGCGACTTCCGCTCTTGTTATGAAGGCTTTAGGAGCCAGCTCACCACTGTTTCGTCCCGAAACAAGCCCGGCTTTCAAACAGTCGGAAACCCCGCTCTTTGCCCAAGTCGATATCGTCTCCGCATCAGTGAAAGAGTCTGGAAATTGCTTTGTCATCTGGTGATCCATCACCTCAAGCCGGGTAATGATCATCGCTCTTGCCAGAATGACCATCGCTTGTTCGCGTGTCATCTTATCATTCGGGTGGAAGCTGCCATCATCAAATCCGCTGATCAGGTTGTACGTGAATGCCGTCCCAATCGCATCGGCGAACCAATCCTTCCGATCAACATCACTGAAAGGCGGTACCCCTGCTTTTAGTTTTAGTCCTAAACCGCGAACCAGGATGGCCGCAAACTCCGCACGCGTAATGTCCTGGTCAGGATTGAAGAGACCTTTGGCAGCGCCATTGATGACCTTGCGTGATCCCATATCGTTTATGGCTTTTTTAGCCCAGTGCCGTTCTACATCCTTGAACTCAAGCGGATGCCATATCACAGAATAGCTGCTATTCGTCAAGCTGTTCACCTTGGCATAATACTTGCCGTTCAGGAGTACGATTTTTGTCGGCACATGGCGCAGCGTTCCATCCGCTTCAATGACGACTCCAGTCGTGATTTTACCAGGATCGATACCTTCCGGAATAACCATTGTACGTTCAACATAAGCTTTGAACTCAGTGACTTCAATGGTGGTGTCCTTATAAAGAGCTCTTACCGTAAAATTAAGCGGTGGAACGACAATTCCCACCGTTCCTTCTGCAGCTTCATTTGGAACCCATGGAATCGGCGATCTGGGCTTAGCAATTTCAATCTGAACCTTAATATCTTGCAGTGCTGCCGCTTTGCCTACCTGCTCCGAGATCGCTTGGATGTCGATCTGCTCAGCTGGTAAACGGAAGGTCGCTTGATCCGTTTTTATTTCCAATATCGCTTGCCGCATTTCCATTTTCCTGACTAGCTGTCCGTTGAGCTCTCCGATCACGACATCGGATTTGGTGTACACCGGAACCGTTACTACGGCAAGCTGGCCTTCCTTCGCGAGCTTATCTTCCAGCTTTTTCTCGTCAATCGTGACGGTTGTTACCGTTTGTGAATTTACGCTTGTTACCTTTGCTGTTCCTGCACTCTCCGTTTGGCCGTTAACAAGAACGATAGCAGCCGTTTCATCAGATTTGGCTGTTGGCTGGGCCGGCGCACTTCCTTGCGGCGAGGTGTCTCCACCGCTGTCAACGTGAGGAGCTTCGGGTATTATGCCGTTAGAAACGGCGGAAGCGGTGCTGCTGCCGCCACTGTTGGTCGCAATTACCGTAAACGTATAGGTTATGCCATTCGTTAAGCCGGTCACTCTGATCGGACTGCCCGTACCCGTTGCCGCTATGCCGCCCGGACTTGCCACGACGGTGTAACCCGTGATCGGACTGCCTCCATTGCTGGCCGGTTCGGTGAAGGTCACAATCGCTTCACGGTTGCCCGCAACGGCGGTTACGCCCGTCGGTGCGCCCGGCGCGGTTGGAGGCGCAATCGGCGTCACGCTATTCGAAGGAGCCGAAGCGGTCGAGCTCCCTGCACCATTTATTGCAACGACGGTGAAGGTATACGTCGTCCCGTACTTTAGACCGGTAACCGTGATTGGACTGCCTGTACCACTAGCCGTCAAGCCCCCCGGGCTTGAGGTCACGGTATAGCTGGTTATGTGGCTGCCTCCATTGCTAACCGGGGCTGTAAACCTCACAGTGGCTTGCGATTCGCCATTCGCTACCTCAGCCGTTACTGCAGTCGGCGCGTCAGGTACCGCAGCAGGCGCTGTCGATGCTGTCGGTGTGACGCTATTCGAAGGCACCGAAGCCGCCGAGGTCCCTGCGCCGTTTATTGCAACGACAGTGAAGGTGTACGTTGTCCCGTACGTTAAACCGGTAACCGTGATTGGACTGCTTGTACCGCTAGCCGTCAAGCCCCCCGGGCTTGAGGTCACGGTATAGCCGGTTATGTCGCTGCCTCCATTGCTAACCGGGGCTGTAAACCTCACAGTGGCTTGCGATTCGCCATTCACTACCTCAGCCGTTACTGCAGTCGGCGCGTCAGGTACCGCAGCAGGCGCTGTCGATGCTGTCGGCGTGACGCTATTCGAAGGAGCCGAAGCGGCCGAGCTCCCTACGCCATTTATTGCAACGACAGTGAAGGTATACGTCGTTCCGTACGTTAAACCGGTAACCGTGATTGGACTGCCTGTACCGCTAGCCGTCAAGCCCCCCGGGCTTGAGGTCACGGTATAGCCGGTTATGTCGCTGCCTCCATTGCTAACCGGGGCTGTAAACCTCACGGTGGCTTGCGATTCGCCATTCGCTACCTCAGCCGTTACTGCAGTCGGCGCGTCCGAAGGGACAGACACGATTTTCAATTTCTGAACGCGGTGGTTGCTGAATTCGGATACGTATACGATCCCGTTGCTATCTACCGCCACGCCGAGTGGACTGTTAAACTCGCCCAGGCCGCTGCCCGCTCCGCCTCCGCTCTTCTTCCACTCGCTCCATAACCCTGTAGCTGCCGTCAGCTTCTGGATGCGCTCGTTATTGGAATCGGCCACATATACATTGCCGCTGCCGTCTACCGCCACGCTGTATGGTTCATTAAATTCGCCTAAGCCGCTGCCCGCTCCACCGCCGCTCTTCTTCCACTCGCTCCACGCGCCTGTAGCTACCGTTAGCTTCTGGATACGATGATTTCCCATATCCGCCACATATACATTCCCGTCGCCGTCTACCTCCACACCGGACGGTTCATTGAACTCACCTAAGCCGCTGCCTGATCCGCCGCCGCTCTTTTTCCACTCGCTCCACACCCCTGTAGCTGCCGTCAGCTTCTGGATGCGGTGGTTACTGGAATCGGCCACGTACACATTCCCGTTGCTGTCTACCGCTACGCCACCGGGATAACAGAACTCGCCCAAGCCACTGCCCGCTCCGCCTCCGCTCTTCTTCCACTCGCTCCACACCCCTGTAGCTGCCGTCAGCTTCTGGATGCGGTGGTTATACGGATCTGCAACGTACATATTTCCTCTGCTATCTACAGCAACATCTGTTGGAGAATCAAACTCTCCCAGGTCGCTGCCTGATCCGCCGCCGCTCTTCTTCCACTCGCTCCACACGCCCGAGTCGACATCCAGCTTCTGAATGCGGTGGTTATCGAAATCGGCTACATACAGATTATTCTGGTTGTCCACCGCCATACCGGCTGGATAACTAAACTCGCCCAAACCTGTGCCAGCAACTGCTCCCTGATACCCATATTCGCTCCATAGTCCCGCAGCTACCGTCAGCTTCTGGATGCGGTGATTTCCGGAATCGGCCACATACACATTCCCGCTACTGTCCAGCGTCACGCCCTTGGGATTATTAAATTCTTCCAGACCGCTGCCTGATCCGCCGCCGCTTTTCTTCCACTCGCTCCACACGTCCGAGGAGACATCCAGCTTCTGGATGCGGTGATTTTTAGAATCCGCCACATATAATACATTGCCGCTGCCGTCTACCGCTACGCCAGAGGGTTGATTGAATTCGCCTAAGCCGCTGCCCGTTCCGCCTCCGCTTTTTTTCCACTCGCTCCACCCCCCTGTAGCTGCCGTCAGCTTCTGGATGCGGTGATTTTTAGAATCCGCCACGTACACATTCCCGTCGCCGTCTACTGCCACGCCAGAGGGTTCATTAAACTCACCTAAGCCGCTGCCCGTCCCGCCTCCGCTTTTCTTCCACTCGCTCCACACACCTGAGGCAACATTCAGCTTCTGGATGCGGTGATTTTTAGAATCCGCCACGTACACATTCCCGTCGCCGTCTACTGCCACGCCGCGGGGATAACTAAACTCTCCCAGGCCGCTGCCTGATCCGCCGCCGCTCTTCTTCCACTCGCTCCATACCCCTGTAGCTGCCGTGAGCTTCTGAATACGGTGGTTATAATAGTCCGCCACATATACATTTCCACCGCTGTCTACCGCCACGCCGCTAGGGTTGGCAAACTCCCCCAGACCGCTGCCTGATCCGCCGCCATCCTTCTTCCACTCGCTCCACACGCCTGTCGCGGCCGTCAGCTTCTGGATGCGATGGTTTTCAAAATCGGCCACGTATACATTCCCGCTGCTGTCTACCGTTACACTGTACGGATTAGAAAACGCTCCAAGAAATTTATTGCCTGCTTGTCCGATCTTGGCATATTGACTCCATTGATCTGCCGCTTGCACAGGAAAAACAAATAATGAGATAGAGACCATAAAAATTAAAATGACCGATACCCACTGTTTTCCTGTGAAATGAAACGTACTCTTCTGATTCATTACTTTTACTCCCCTCTTCCTTGGCTCATACATACCCTCCCTGCATGTTATAAGATCCTTCTCTCAAAATCCTCTCAAAATAAGGAAGACATAAAGAATCCCCCTCCGCTCCACAGTGAATAATTAATTCTTCCACTGCCTAAGGGGATATCATTCGCGGCAATTCCACCCTAAGTCGGGCAGAGGATTATGATAGCGATTTAATATTTTTTCGTATTATTCTTCACATGAACTAAGATTTTACAATGATAAGCTTAATATTGTATGCCTTACGACATTTTAGGAGGTAATATAATGAGCAAGTACGACGAAGCCATGAAGCTGCTCGAAGAACAAGTGGGTAACAAGGACGGCCTGATCACTCTGTCCACCATAGCACTTGAACCGGGGGCCAATGGCAAAAGCCGTCCCGCCGCCCGCATTGTGGACGCCTATTATGAGGACGGCGCGTTCTACACCGTCACTTACGCGACCTCAGGCAAGATGCAGCAGATCGCCCAAAACCCCGAAGTCGCCGTTTGCATCATCGTCGAAAACTTTACGGCCGATGGGATCGGTGAAAACCTGGGCTGGGTATGTGACGAGAAAAACGCGGAGATGATGACAAAGCTGCGCACAATATTCGCCGGGTGGTATAACGAAGCCAATAACGACGAAGACCCTAACACATGCCTGCTGCGCATTCGCCTGATAAAGGGCCTGTGGAATGACGCCCATAAAGGGATCAGAAATGAGATTGATTTTGTCAATAAGACGGCAAATTAAGTATTATTGGATAACAGACAATATTAGCTCAAAGGGAGTGTCCGCACACTCCCTTTTTTCGCCGTTACTGATGGTAGGGTTCTCCATATCATCTATTTGATGAATATTAAGACTTCATTGCGGAAGCTTTATCGAAGTGAAAGCTACTTCTGCCTTCGGGTTAATGTACTTATGGCTTTGCATTGGTCCATCGCAATGGACCTTACCGCTAATCCAAAGCAATAGGATAGCAACATTTCAACAGCACTCCTATGTTATAACTGTAGAGGAACAGAGAATGAGGAGCTGAGAATTGATGAGCAAATTAACAGGAAAAATAGCGTTAGTAACGGGGGCCAGCCGGGGAATCGGGCGCAGCGTCGCGTTGCGTCTTGCGCAGGAGGGCGCTTTTGTCGCCGTACATTACGGCCAACGCCGCAATGAAGCAGAAGCGGTCGTGCAACAAATCGTCCAAAATGGAGGAAACGCCCGTGCGATTGGCGCCAATTTGAGCACACCTGAAGGCATTCGTGAGTTGATCACGGCGCTGGACGAAGCAATTCGAGAGCACGGGGACGACAGCGGATTCGATATTTTGGTCAACAACGCGGGAATCGGGCAAATTCTTACTTTTGAAGAAACGACGGAAGCTACTTTTGACGAAGTGATGACGATTAACGTCAAAGCGCCGTTTTTTGTAACGCAGCAAGCTTTGCCTCGGTTGAAGGACGGCGGGCGCATCATTAACATTTCTTCCTTCGTGACGCGGGTAGCTTCCCCAGGTGTCTTCACTTACAGCATGACAAAAGGAGCGATCAATACCTTTACACTGCTGCTGGCCAAGCAATTGGGGAGCAGAAATATTACGGTCAACTCCATCCTACCCGGCATCATCAACACCGAGATGAATGAAGGAACTTTGAGCGATCCAGATGGACAAAAATATGCGGCAGGCCTGTCCGTTTTCAACCGTTGGGGAGAACCCGGAGACGTTGCGGATATCGCCGCCTTACTCGCTTCTCCGGACAGCCGCTGGGTAACCGGTCAGTTGATCGACGCAAGTGGCGGTTCGCATCTTTAAAAGCCGGGCAAGCCTATCTAGCAACAACATATATAATATTAAAACACGGAAAGCAACACGAGTGCATGCCACACAACGTGTTGTTTTCTTCGTTTGCATTGGACTATTCCAGTTGATCGTATGGTTAGAAATTGCTAAAGGAACTGCCGTCGACAGCTCCTTGTTTTAATTCGATCTGGTGTGCGTATTGTCATTTTCTGACCTGTTTACCCACTGGAATACTCTGAGCAAAACGAAACACATTATGAGGATCGTACTTTCGTTTCACCTGCTTCAATCTGCCAAAGTTCTCGCCATAATACGCCTTGGGCCAGTTCTTAATCTGCAAATCGGGAAAATTCACATAATCTCCTTTAACAAAGGGACGCAACGCTCTGCGGAACCTTTTCACCCACTGAATATTCCGCTCCTGCTCCCTGTTATTTCTCCACCGGGCTGACAGTTCGTAGATTGTCTCAGCCTTCCGATGAGGATAGGCCGTTTCAGTAGGCGATACCTGGCTCACCGCGCTTCCTGCACCACCTAAGCTCTGGCTCCACACGCTAGAATGCCTGTTGGGTGCTTTAGTTAAAAAGTCGCGTATAATTCGTACTCCTTCAGGCGGCAAAGGTTGGAACCCGTAGGCCCCGGTTATTTTAAACTTTGGTTCCAAATTCAGGTCCGATTCGGCGAAAAATTTGGTTGCTTCAATAAAAGGCACTGTCTTCACCATCACCTTCACCGGAGTGCCTGCTCGCAGGAGCGGTCTAATCAATCGACGCAGCTCCTCTGCACCGCCAAGCAATTGCCCGGTAGATACAATGGTTCCCACCTGTTTGGCAGCCACCTCAATTGTTGAGGTTAAGCGGTTCGTGACAGATGGGGCCCAGCGTTGCCAAGCCGGTAACACCTTCTCAAGATCACTCCATTTCCACGTAATACTGTATATAGAAACCGACGAAATCGGTCTAACCCGAAATGTATATTCTGTAGCAACACCAAAGTTCCCTCCCCCTCCGCCTCGTGATGCCCATAACAGATCGGAATGTTTCCTTCTGTTTGCCACAATCGCCTTTGCCCCATATCGCCCCGAAGCTACGACCATCTTCACTTGTTTCAAGTTATCGCACGTAAGTCCATATTTGCGGGAAAGTAGTCCAACGCCGCCTCCCAGGGTAAGCCCAGCTACGCCTACGTCGGGCGCAGTCCCCGCCGGAATTGCCACCCGCTTATTCCACAGTTTTTTGTACACACGGGCAAGTGGATTTCCCGTTTGTACAATGGCCACTCTATTTTTCCGATCAACCTTAACCTTATTCATCTCGCTCACATCGATAATAATACCGCCATTTACAGCTGAGAAGCCTTCATAGCTATGCCGTCCACTACGCACTCGCAGCCGTATGCCCCGCTCACGAGCCCATTTGACTGCGTTGATCACATCCTGAGTTCGTTGACAAAAAACAATGACCCTTGGAAATTTAGAAAAGCGCCTATTGAACTCCATTCTGGCAGTATTGTATGACGGATTGCCCGGAATTACGATCCTTCCGGTTAACCGTGTACTTTTATTTTTCAACTTTTGTGCCATCTACTTTACACCATCCCTGCTCATGACATAAGCCTTTCTCATTAACTTATTTCTATGTAGGGACACCTATCCTAGTAACGGTAAACGCCCAGTTTGAAACGTAAAATAGTTCAAACCACTATGAACTAAGGTATTTAAAGAGGGCTTCCCATTAGGAAAACAATGCTGTTAACTGTAGCTTGCGGAGATTAGTAAAATTACTGTAGGTGAAGGCATCATTTTCATGAATGGAGCGGCGAACCGCCTTGGGTCACCGTTCCTTAATCATTTCCTGAACCTCCAGCACCTGCTCCGCCGCCGCCCAATCCCGCAGCGATTCGAAGAGCGCCAGACTTCTTGTAAAATAACTATCATTCCCCGACCGATGGGCAAGCCTTAAGGCTTGCAATACCTGCTCCAGTGCCTCCTCTGTTCTTCCCGCCCGCTTCTGATACAACGCCAGATGATGGCTGAAGCGGTAATAGTGTGCCAGATTGCCCTCATCCTCATATGTACCGAATTCAGCCGTCTGTTCCGCAAACGTCACCAGCAGCTCATCCACATTCAGTCCATGCCGCAGCGCGGCCCGCAGAATTGTATCCAGCCCCGGTAGCACTTCTTCAGGATTCTCCTGTAAAAAGTCAGTATAGGTAGCCAGCACCTCCACACGACCAGACAGCAGCTCCAGCGCATACCCGTTCGCCTCAGCCAGGAATCGGTATTCCTCTACAACCTCCAGCCCATCCTCACCCAGATCCTCCAGCCATCCCAGCTCGGCATACTTATCAATGTACGCCTGTGATTCTGCATACTGTCCCTTCTCCTGGCAAGCCATTCCCCGCATCAGATGACTGAACCCGTAGTAATAGACCATTGGATGCTCCAGCTCGAATGTCAGCAGCGGCAAGGACTTAGCCTTCCGATACTGCTGCTCTTGGTACAAGCACTGCACGCATTCATGCAAAATCTCTGCCGTCTCAATCACCTTGTTCCACTTCTCCAGGCGGCAAGCCATCTCTAACATCTCCACAATAACATCCGGATTGATTGATTTCAGGAAGGATAGGCGCACGGGTAGAGCCTCCTTTGGGCTAAAAGAATATTTTTGCTTTTTGAGGGTACGTTATTTGTGAGATATATTTGCAGGTTGAGTAACTTGGGAGGATTGAGAGTGTGCTATAGGGCTTTCATAAACAACTTCATAAATTGTATATATTTTACTTTTTGTTGAATACTTTATCTGTTGTGGTCATTATATCAGATTGATAATGTACTTAAAAGGGGTAAATTTCCTTGAGCGATCCGTCCAATATCATTAAGCAAATTATCGGTAAAACCGTGAAAGCGATACGTATCAAACAAGGCTTAAGCCAAGAAGATCTAGCGCATGAATGCAATGTCGACCGATCCTATATTTCCATGATTGAGGTTGGCAGAAACGAACCTTCCGTCACAAAAATTTTTGACCTCTGCAATGGACTAAAAATCAAGCCGGCCGACTTTTTCAAGCTGATCGAGGTGGAGTATGAGAAGGCGCAAAAGAATGAGTGAACGTGAATAAGAGCGGGACACAAGGCTGGTGGCCTGTGTTCCGCTCTTGTAATGACGGCTTTGGCTATGCTTGTGAGACGGTCTGTAACGTCAAGTTTAAGGGCCATCCATCGCCGGATGGCCCTTTTTTTAATCTGGGTATGCTCAACTATCATCTTCTTTATTGCAATACCTACGTTTCACTCGAGTCAGAGCGTTACTTTTCCTTCACTGGTATCCAAATTTCGCCCGTACCATTCCCATGCCGTGCCATTCCATAATACATTTCGAAATTCGGGCCTTCAACCTGTTCGTATTCAGAAGTCGGAAACCACTCGGAGTATATACGTTCCCAGAGTTTTGGTAAATCACATTGCGGCTCCGGGAAAATCGCCCATGTTAATGCCGGGACAGAAAGCTTTGTAAATCTCTCCTGAATTTCGAGTCCCTTAGGTAAATGTTAACAAATCATGTACTTGAAGGACTCTCCAGCGTGATCATATAAGGCCGCGTGTAACATGGTGTCACCAAAGCGTCCTAGTAAGTCGTTCATAAGATCAACGCTACCATCATCATCGCATTTTTTACGGAATTGAGGAACTTCAGAAAATGCTGTTTTCATATCCAAATTTATTAGACCCTAAGGACTTCATTTTATTTTTTAGTCTAATCGTATATTTTCTTTTAACAGCAAAAAGTGCCCCGCAACCCTAATTAGGGCTGGCAGGACACTTTTTTCACTTTGTCGAATAGCTATTCATATACCAATGTTATGATACCTACATCTGCTTCCTTACTTCCCGCCATCCTTCACCGGCACTCCGAAATTCGGCGTGCCGTCTTCATTCCACTCCAGCACCTGGGCGCGGGTATGGCGGTTCGGATCATAGAGCGGGTCTCCGGTGATCTCCTTGTAATTACGCGCATGGTAGATCAGCACATCTTCCCCATTTTCGTTAACCGTGAAGCTATTGTGACCTGGACCATATTGTCCGTTCACTTCACTGGTCTGGAATACAGGCTCAGGGTGTTTGTTCCAGGAAGCGGCATCCAGCAGATCGCTGTCTTCGTCAGCTGTCAGCAGCCCCATGCAGTAATTATGGTCCGTGGCGCTGGCCGAGAAGCTCATGAAGATTTTGCCGCCCCGTTTCAGTACGGCCGCACCTTCGTTGACACTGAATCCGATAATTTCCCATTGATGCTCCGGTTTGGATATCATGGTCTGCGGGCCTTTCAGTGTCCACGAATTCTCCATCTCTGAAATGTACAGGTTGGAATTCCCCGGAATATCCGGGTCCTTCTGTGCCCATACATAGTAGAGCACTCCCTTGTGCTGGAAGGTTGTTGCGTCCAGAGCGAACGACTCCCAGGCTGTCTTCACCTGGCCCTTCTCCACCCAGTGTCCCTCCAGCGGATTCGCGGATTCGTTCTCCAGTGCGTACATACGGTGATCGAACAGCCCTTCCTTGGTCTCCGTAGTCCGGGCAGCCGCGAAGTAAATGTACCACTTGCCTTGAATATAATGGATCTCGGGAGCCCAGATGTTGGCACTGAGCGGCCCGGTCTCATATTTGCGCCAGGCCACAGCAGGTACGGCATCCCGGAGGCCTTCAATGGTTTTGGCCCGCCGTACTTCAATCCGGTCGTATTCCGGCACCGAAGCCGTGAAGTAATAATAACCATCCGTATGCTTATAGACCCAAGGATCCGCACGCTGCTCCACAAGCGGATTGCTGTATTCTCTATTCCTGCTCATAATGTTTCTCCTTTATATCGTTCTTTTACTCCAGGGTAAGGACAACAACCGATGCCGGAGGCAACTGGCAGTCCAGCACTCCGTCCTTCAGTGCAGCCTCCGAAAAAGGAGCCGTCCCCACGGTTTCCGGCGCCTCAAAGGTATTGTGGGCATTCAGGTCAGAATGGGTCAGAATCTGGCCCGATACGCTTCCTGCCATAGTGCCGATCATCTCAATGCTTAGGCTGGCACTGTCCGCATGGCTGATGTTGCAGAGCGAAATGTAAATCTTGCCGGTGGCATCCCGGGAAGCAGACACGCTTACCTGAGGCAGAGACTCTCCGCCCATGCTGTACACCGGATTCTCAAAAGCCACCTCAAGCAGCTCGTTATCCTGATGCACCTTGTACATCTCAAAGACGTGATAAGTAGGCGTAAGCAGCATTTTATCGCCTTCGGTTAAGATCAGCGCCTGCAATACGTTGACCATTTGTGCAATGTTCGCCATTTGCACCCGTTTACTGTGATTCTGGAAAATATTCAGGTGAATCCCGGCCACGAGCCCGTCACGCAGTGTATTCTGCTGGTACAAGAACCCGGGATTCGTTCCCGGTTCACTGAGGAACCAGGTTCCCCATTCATCTATAATCAATCCTACCCGCTGCTCCGGATCATATTTGTCCATGATCGCTGAATGCCGGGTAATCAGCTCGTCCATATGGAGGGATTTCTTCATTGTTTCGAACCATTCGCCTTGATCGAAGCCGAGTGCATAACGCTTCTCTTCCCAACTTCCCGGAATTGTATAAGAATGCAGGCTCAGACCATCCATAAACCGTCCGGCTTCGCGCATCAGCACTTCCGTCCAGTTATAGTCGTCCACGTTAGCGCCTCCGGCGATTTTGTAGAGCTTGTTGTCCCCATAATTTCGCGCATAAGTCTGGTATTGGCGATACAGGTCGGCATAATATTCCGGACGCATGTTGCCTCCGCAGCCCCAGTTCTCATTCCCGACGCCAAAATATTTCAGTGCCCACGGTTGTTCCCGCCCATTCCCGGCCCGCAGTCCTGCCATTGGAGATTCGCCGTCAAAGGTCATATACTCCACCCATTCAGACATTTCCTGAACAGTGCCGCTGCCGACATTGCCGCAAATATACGGTTCACATTCCAGCAGCTCGCAGAGCCGGAAGAATTCATGCGTGCCAAAATGGTTGTTCTCGACTACGCCGCCCCAGTGGGTGTTGATCATCCGCTTGCGCGTTTCGGGAAGGCCGATGCCGTCCTTCCAGTGATACTCATCGGCGAAGCAGCCGCCCGGCCAGCGAAGCACGGGAATATCCAGCTTGCGCAGCGCAGCTATGACATCATTGCGGATACCATCCGTATTGGGAATGGGAGAATCTTCACCCACCCAAATCCCTTCATAGATACATCTGCCGAGATGTTCGGCAAAGTGCCCGTAGATATTTTTATTGATTGTACTTTTGGGCAGATCTGATAGAATTCTCATCTTCACAGTCATTGTTTCTCTCTCCTTACCCGTTCTCTATTTACTTAACCCTTAATACCTGAATTCAGATTGATCGATTGGACAAAGTATTTCTGTGCGAACATGAACAACAGCAAGGTTGGAATAATCGCCAAGACCGCTGAGCCCATCAACTGCCCGATCATACGGTAATTTCCATAAATGTCCTGAAGCAATAACAGCCCTGCAGTAACCGGCATTTTATCCACATCCGTAAACACGATTACAGGCCACAAAAAGTCATTCCATGATCCGGTGAAGGAGAACAAGGCACATACGATCAATACAGGTTTGACTAGAGGCATAATAATCGAGAAATAAATCCGGAAATGTCCTGCCCCGTCGACGTGAGCGGATTCATCAAGGTCCTTGGGAATTCCGTTCATAAACTGTCTGACCAGAAAGATATTACCCATGCCTGCCAGTCCCGGGATAATCATCGCCCACGAGGTGTTGACCCAGCCTAACGCGTCAATAATTTTGTAGGAAGGGATCAGATTCACCACGCCAGGGAAAAAAGAGATGCCTAACAAAGTGAAAAAGAGTGTATCTCTGCCTTTAAATTTCATCCGTGAGTAGCCATAACCGGTAATGGAAATAACTACAACCACAAAAAGAGTATGCATCGTTGCAATGAATAACGAGTTCATCAGCCAACGCAGTATAGGAGCGGTTGAGGTATTATCCAGAATTGCGGTATAGTTTTCAAGAATCCACTTTTTAGGGAACAATCTGAATCCGGAAGAGACTACCTCAGACTGTGACCGGAAGGAAGTCGTGATACCAAAAATAACCGGAATAATCCAAATAATACAAAGCACGATCAAAAACAAGTAAGATACATATTTCGAGATGCTGATCCCCGAGGCTTTTCCTTTCACTGCCTGTTCTTTGACGCGGGGACGTTTATCGTATTGCTGCGTCATCTGATTGGACATACGGGTACACCTGCCTTTTTAAATTCCACTTTGGGTTCCTTGCCATATCGTAAATTAAGCCGCATTCCGGTTCATTACATAATATTGCAGAGCCGAGATGGCCAGGATAACCAATCCAAGCAATACAGCCATAGCCGAAGCCATACCCGCAATGGACTCCCCATTACCGAATGCCAGTTGGCGGATATACATCATGAGTACATGTGTACTTTGGCGTGGTCCTCCGTCAGTCATCATCAAAGGCTGCCCGAATACGTTGAAAGCCCCGGCAGTTGTCATAACAAAGGTGTAAATCAGCGGGAAACGGATCGAAGGTAGCGTAATACTCGTAAATCGTCGTATCGTTCCGGCTCCGTCCATCTCTGCCGATTCATACAAATCCTGCGATACACCGCTGATAGAGGCACGGTAAATAATCATGTTGCCGCCGACCCCACCCCAGATCGTGATGATAATAACGAGGATCCAGGCATAAGGCTGGTGCGCCGGCCAGGAAACATTCGAACCAAAGACATTGCCGGCCATCCCCAGTTGCTTGTTGAAGAGCAGCAGCCAGATCAGCGCCCCTGCAGATATGGAGATTAAGCCTGGAACGTAAATAATTGATTGGATCAGGCTTTTCCCTTTGACTTTTTTGTGTTCAAGCGCCACCGCAACAAGCAATGGAATAATGATTAACAGCGGAACACTCAGCAGGACGAATATAAACGTGTTCTTAAGGCCGTTATTAAATTGCGTATGGAAGGTCGATTTGCTGTCAAAAAGAATAGTTCTATAGTTATCCAGCCCCACCCAGACCGGCTCGTTCATCAAATTCCATTTGGTGAACGAAGCATAAATCCCGTAGAATGTCGGCAGCAAAATAAAAACAACAAACAGGATAACATGTGGACCGACAAAGAAGGCAGGCGCGAGATTCAGTTTCTTTTTCATAGGCATTCATTTCTCCTTTGACATGAAGCAATGTTCCGGATTACGGTCCATTGCTTCATGCTATCATTTCCGCTATTCTGTTATTTTGCTGCTCCGCTAGTTCCTTCGGCGATTTTGTCTTCAACAAATTTCTGCATGGTCTGCAGGGTTTCATCGATGTCTACATTACCGCGTACAATGTCCCCGCAATACGTATCTACAGCTTCTGCAATGTACGGATAGTATTCATAGGTGTAAATGTACAGGGATTTAATTTCTTTTTCACTGGAAGTGAAGAAGGACTGCATATAGTTCTTGAATTCAGGGCTTTCATTGACTTGCTTACTGGCTACGATCTGTCCTGCTTTAGCCCACTCGATTGAATTCTCGCGGATAAATTCCAGGAATTTGCCGATGCCCGCTACTTTTTCTTCGGATCTGTCTTTATTCTTCATCATTGTGAACAAGTGGGAGGACGATCTGTTGGTGAACTTATCGGGTGTTGGCGAATATACATTCGTTACTCCAAAATTCAAGCCTTCTACCTTTGCATGTGCAGTAGAACTCCAGGTACCGTCTGTGGAGAACAATACGTTGCCTGATTGGAACATCAGGTATCCGTCTTCACCAAAAGGGGTCATCAGTCCCGCATCGTTGATTTTTTTCACATCTTCAAAGGCCTGCTTCATTACCGGAGTGTTAACGGCTGGTTTGCCGTTCTCCTGAATATCTCCACCCAGGTTCTGAACCTGTGCCAGAATAACCCAGCCCAGCAGTGCATCGTTAACAACGTAGTCGCCTTCAGCCAGCTTTCCTTTCAGGGAAAGCATTTCATCAATGGTTACCACATTATCATCAAGGAACGACTCAGCACCATATTTCTTAAGCAGATCCTTGTTGTAGTACATCACGTTACTGTGGATATCAAGAGGAACTGTATATTGAGTACCGTCAATTGTGCCTGTCGACCATGCTTGCGGCAGATAATTTTCCTGTTTGATCTCAGGCTGTGCAGCGGTTACGGCTGTCATAGGCTCAAGTACACCCTGCTTGACATAGCCGGGAACACGGTCCGCATGAATAATGGTTAAGTCCGGAACACCTTTGCCGGAGTTAAGTACCGTGGACAGCTTGGTGTACATATCGGAGGTGATTACATGTTTCACTTTAATCTCAGGATTGGTGGCATTGTAATCCTTTACAAGTTGATCCATATAGGCACCGTCGTCACCAGTCAGTGGCGTCCAGAACGTAATTGTCTTTGAATTATCTTTTCCGCACCCCGCCAATACTGTTGATAACATTAGAACAAGCATTAATACTGAAAGCCCCCATTTTTTCTTCACACTTTCTCCTCCTAATGAAATAATTTAAGTGAATCATCTACAAAAATGTTTTTGCAAACAATTAACTCTTCCCTCTTCGCAGGCTGTGCCTTTTTGATGTGGCTGGCAGCCGCTTCTTCTTTCACATCTTCATTAAATAATTAAAAAACATTTGAATGTATTCGCTTACAGTTATAAAATAACATACAAGAGGTACCTTGTAAACAAATTTGTCTAAACCTATTCATATGTATTCAAAACAAAATGCAAAACATAGCTTTTTTATGATACAAATTCCCTTCACACCCCATTTTTACGGAATTATCTTTAGTAATTTATGAATATAAGGTACAAATTAGTTTGAAACAAACTTAATTTTTAAATTTATAGACAAATAACTGGAGAATACTTCCCTTTTCAGGTTAATTAGTTTATAATTTTATAAAACAGTTTTGATAATGACGTCTGCGGAAGAAGGTACAGTAATCATGATTTATATTAAAGATCTAATGAGCGGGATTGATATCTTCAAGGCTCTCAGCTCCGAGATCCGGATTCAGATTCTGGAGCTGCTTGCTACGAATCAAGCCCTTAACCTCAATGAAATCGCCAAGAAGCTGAATCTCAGCAATGGTGCCATCACGATGCATATCAAGAAGCTTGAGGATAGTGGGCTGATTGAGATCAATACTTCTGTCGGCAAGCATGGTATCCAAAAGGTGTGCTATTTGAATAAAGACAAACTAATGGTAGATTTGCGAAGCAAGGAGACCGACAATTTGTACGAGGTCGAAATCCAGGTTGGGCATTACAGCAATTATCAGGCGGTCCCTACCTGCGGGCTTGCCACGAAAGACAGTATCATTGGAGACTTTGACGAACCGCGCTATTTTGCCGATCCCCAGCGGATTGAATCCGAGATTATCTGGATGGCAGAAGGATTTCTTGAATACCGGATTCCGAATTATCTGAAAGCGAACCAGACCTTCCGCGAAATTCAGTTCTCCATGGAGATTGGTTCGGAGGCACCTGGGTTCAACGACAATTATCCCTCGGATTTATATTTTTATGTAAATGGTATCGAAATCGGCTATTGGACGAGTCCCGGCGACTTCGGCGATGCCCGCGGCACCTTCAATCCAGACTGGTGGCCTCCTCACCTTAACCAGTACGGAATGCTGAAGCTTATCCGCATCAACAATGAAGGAAGCTTTATCGACGGCTGCCGTATCTCAGATATTACACTGGATGATATCAAGCTGGATTACAAAAGCGAGCTGACCTTCCGTATTGCCGTCACCGACAAACCGGTCAACAAACGCGGATTGACGATTTATGGCAAGCATTTCGGCAACTATAGCCAGGATCTGATGGCCCGTGTGCTCTACAATGTACATGAGGTTGAAGAGGCTGCTTCCCGGCTTACACCTCCCCTCGCAGACTAGGTTGATGAACTTTCCGGGGAGGCTGCCTGGAACTGATGGAAGAGATGGTGACCTTCTCCACCGTATAAATGTCCTCCCTTTAACCCACACTAACTAGGTCTTTCAATCCAGCTAAAGAGGGAGTGTTTCGAATGCGTGAAGGTATGATTCCCACCGTTCTCGGAACTGTAGTCACCGCTTCAAGCGCAGCTTTTCTTGGCAGCAGATATAAGATTGCCGCTACAGGTATTCTTGGTTTTGGCATAGCCCACATCGTGCTGGGAGCCATTGATCTGTTCGAGCACCGCTAACAAGATTGAAAGATGCCGGCCCTGTAGGTATACAGTGCCGGTTTTTTTTCGACCAATATCCAATCCTGGTGCAGGGACATCAAAAAGGCCCTTCCCTGATACAGGTAAGGACCTCATAATACTTAGTGTTTATTTTACAGCTACATAAAATAGCCGTCCGGCACTGTCGTCGGCCTCCACCCATTCAAAATCGGCATAGACCTTCACTTCACTGAAGCCGGCCTTCCGCAGCTCCTCTGTCATCCATTCGGGATCATAAGCCCGCTGGATGTGAGTCTCTTCAAAACGGCGGTATAGGCCGCTTCCTCCCTCTTCACGGGCGAAAATGGACAGGTGATGCTCAATCTCACGGCGCGGCACATCCATTTCACAAGTCCAGATATAAGATACCGTAGGCTCGTCCAGCACAAACGGCTGCTCCTCTTCGTAGCGGATAAGTGTATCGGGATGATGCACATCGAACAGGAAGCTTCCTCCCGGCTTAAGGCCGGCAAAGGTCTGTTCAAATACGGACCGGATATCCTGCTCTTCCAGCACATAGTTCAGACAATCGCAAAAGGAAATAACCGAATCGACAAGCTCCGGCAGCTCCCACTCCTTCATATTCTGCCGTACCCAGCGGACACTGCCCTCACGCAGGAAACGGCGTCCCTGAGGATGCCGCTCCATCTTCATCTGGGCTACAGACAGCATATCCGAAGACAGATCAATTCCTGTCATGTGGTAGCCTGCAGCGGCAAGCGGGATCGTAATGCTTCCGGTTCCGCATCCCAGCTCCGCCACCGTCAACGGCTTGCCGTATTTATTCCAGGCCGTCTCCGCAAAGGCCAGCCAATCCGGATAGGGCATATCCGCCATCAGCTCATCGTATACATAAGCAAATTTCCCATAGGAAGACACTGGCTTACACCGACTTTCTGTGAATGAAACTGTATAACTGTTCTTCCGTTTCCGGATTATTAATGTTCAGGCTCCTGGTTATCCTTGGCTGGGCTCTGGTCTGCTCCGGCCTCTTCGCTCCGGGCTAGATAGGTCCAGTTCTCCTTCTGGGTAACCAGCCCTTCCTTCATCAGCTTGCCAAGCGCACGCTTGAATGCCGATTTGCTGATGCCAAACCGCTGCTTGATGATGTCGGGAGGCGTGGCATCTGAATAAGGCATCGCTCCGCCAGGCCGTTCGTTCAGGAAATCCAGCAGCGCCGCGGAATCGACATCCCGGCCCACTTCCTTACGTTGGCTCATAGACAGATTCACACGGCCGTCTTCACGGATATGGGAGACCCTAGCCTCGAATTCCTCGCCAAGCCGGAGCAAGCGGGTACGCTCTGAGGTATGCACCATACCGATGATTCCGAAACCCAGCACGCCGCCGTCAACAAGTACAAAAGTACCCATCTGAAGCGGTTTGTACACTCTTGCCTTAACGGTCTGTCCCATCCAGGACTCTGGTGCAGGCAGCGACAGCGGCGCAAGCTCCTGCTCTCCGGCGAGCTTGGCGCGAAGACGTCCCTGCTTGTCATGCTCCATAAGTACAAAAACCTTGTCCCCCACCTGCGGGCGCAGCTCAATCAGCTCCGGCAGCTCACGGATCGGCAGCAGCAGCTGCCGTCCGAGTCCCATCTCCAGGAAGCAGCCCAGACGGGGGTGAATATCCGCCACTTCGAGCAGAGCCATTTCACCCAAGGTCAGGAACGGCTTCTTCATTGTGGCCGCCAGACGGTCCTCTGTATCAAAGAAAATGAACACTTCAACCTTGTCGCCATTCTTCGGCTTACTGCCAACAAGCTCCGTATAATGCAGCATCACATCCTGGTCACCAGCGCCCAGAAAGTAGCCGTAAGGGGATACCTCACGCAAGACTTCCAGGGTAACCGTAGTTCCGGCAATCAGACTCATACCGTCTCCACAACCTTGGCGTCGGACCACAGACGCTCGATGTTGTAATATTCCCGCTCGTCGCGGTGGAATACGTGCACGATCACATCTCCCAGATCCATCAGCACCCAGCGGGCTGCATCCATACCTTCAATGCCGCGGATGACCCCGCCGGCTTCATGAACAACCTTGCGCACCTCAGTGGCAATGGCCTGAACCTGTGTATCGGAATTCCCGTGGCAGATGACGAAATAATCACTGATAGGTGACACACTGCGCAAGTCAAGCGCGACCACGTTCATTGCTTTTTTATCATCGGCGGCCTTTAGGGCCAATTGCAAAAGCTTGCTTGATTCTACACTCATATTTTATCCTCCATTATTCTAACTAAGTCATTGCGGGCCAGCATAGTCAGCGGGAACACAATGCGGCGTTTCTGAAGCAGCAGACTGATGGTAGAGTCGAACCCTGCGACCAGCCCTTCCTCCAGGCTTACCTTGGACAGCTTGCGGATGTCTTCCACTCCCGGAAAATCCCTTCCCGGCTCGATATAATCAGCCAGACAGACGATTTTCTCCAGCAGGCCCATGTTCTCACGTCCGGAAGTGTGGAAACGGATCGCATCCAGCACCTCAGGATCGGTGATTCCATACTCATGCTCGGCAACGAAAGCGCCAACTTCCGCATGCCACAGCTGCTTATCATAGCTCAGCAGCTCGGCGGACAGCCCGTTCTGCTCAATAATCTCTTTCATTCGTTCCACCGGCCAGTATTTGGCCACATCATGCAGGATCGCTGCTGTTTCCGCACGGACCGGATCCCCGTCATAGCGCTCTGCCAGCTTCACCGACGTCTCCATCACGCCCAGTGTGTGCTTCCAGCGTTTGTCGGGCATCTGGGCGGAGACCGCTTCAATCAGCGCTTCGCGGCTGAATGCCATACAATCCACTCCTTTGAACATAATCGTATACAGCATCAGGCACCATATAACGAATAGACTTGCCTTCAGCGGCTCTGGCTCTCAGCATCGTGGAGGAGATATCTACAAGCGGCATATCCGCCAGCAGTACCTTCTCGGCAATAAAGCCGGGCAACGCCTCAAGATCCAGTGGAGTGCCCGGCCGGCCGACTCCGATAAAGGTAAGACGCCGAACCAGCTCTTCAATCCCGTGCCATTTTGGCAAATACTGGACCATATCAGCTCCGACAATGAAAAAAAACTCATGCTGCGGATATTTTTCCTGCAGAATCATGATGGTTTCGAAGGTGTAAGAGACGCCTCCTCTGGCGATTTCCAGGTCCAGAATGCCAAACGCGTCGTGATCCCTGACTGCGTCCTCAACCATGGCCAGCCGTTCCTCGCCGGATGCTCCTGCCTCATGCTTATGCGGCGGGATATGCGACGGCATGAACCATACCTCTTCCAGCGCATAGGACTCCCTCGCCGTCTCCGCTGCCATCATATGGCCGATATGAAGAGGATCAAAGGTCCCTCCCATAATTCCAACTTTCAAGAGGTCTACCTCCTCTTATTATCAGGGTAAACTACACTCCCCCGCAAGCTGCGAAGGCCGTATTAACGGGGCAGCTCGATGGTTTTGTTATCGCGTGATTCCTTGTACAGAATGATGGTCTTGCCGATAACCTGCACCAGCTCGGAACCCGACTGCTCCGCAAGTGCAGCGCCAATTTCCTTCGGATCATCCGCATTGTTATTCAGCACACTGATCTTCATCAGTTCGCGTTTCTCAATAGCCTCTTCGATATGGCGGATCAGATGATCGTTGACACCGCCCTTGCCAACTTGAAATACCGCATCCAGATGATGGGCAAGCGAACGGAGATAGCGTTTTTGTTTTCCAGTTAACATAAATGAACAAGCTCCTTAATTAACAAATATTATTACCCTAACTATACCGAACTAATAAGCCAAAACGGGAGAAAAGAGTGTACCAGCAGGCGAAGAGATGTAAGTTGCATATCAGTCGTGCCTGAGACAATCTATAATCGTCTGACGCATGATATCTACCGGTGCACTTCGTCCGGTCCAGTACTCAAGCGCATAGGCTCCCTGATAGACGAACATGTCAAGGCCGCCATGAATCCTGCAGCCCCGCTTCTGTCCTTCCGTAAGGAGCCTGGTATGCAGCGGATTATAGATCAGATCACTGACGATCATTCCTTCCCGAAGCAAAGCAGGGTCAATCGGCGTGGCATCGGTGTGAGGATACATACCGACAGAGGTGGTATTGATCACAATATCCATTCCGGGAATATGGGCCGGGATTTCATCCATTCCAATTCCGGAGACCGCACCTTTCGACTGAAAGGCCGCAGCAAGCTGCTTCGCCTTATCCTCTGTCCGGTTGGCAATAATCACTTCGAGCGGATGATCCTCCAGCAGCGCGGCAATAATCCCTCTTGCCGCCCCACCGGCACCAATGACCAGAACGCGGGTGCCAGATAACTCCGGCGCCGCCTCCGCCTTCAGTGAGCGGACATATCCAATGCCGTCCGTATTATATCCGGTGAGCACACCATCGTCGTTGACAACTGTATTCACCGCGCCGACAATCAGCGCGCTGTCATCCAGCCTGTCCATATACTCCATTACCGCAACCTTATGCGGAATTGTCACGTTCACCCCACGGAAACCTAGGGTACGGATAGCCTGAATGGCTTCACCCAGCTGGCCGGGTGTAATATGCAGCGGCACGTAGGCCCCGGAAATGCCGAGCGCCTTCAGTGCTGCTCCGTGCATAACCGGGGATTTGGACTGGACGATGGGATCACCCATGACCCCAAGTAATATATCCTTATTCCTGTAATCGCTGCTTGCGCTTGTCACAGCTTATTCGCCCTCCTATAGGTCAGATCAGCGATGGACGGGTCAGAACCTTGATTCCCCGCGGAACATGGATGGCTACAACTGCCCCGCCTGTACCGTTCACCTTGATCCAGCCCAAGCCGGAAATGAAGAGATCCGTCTGGCTGTTCCGGCCGATGCGGAACTCGTGGCGCTGCCATTGCGGCAGCTTATCCATGTCAGCGGTTCCCGGCGGAGACAGCAGCTCGCCGCGGTGCTCCTGATAGAGGGAATCCGCACGTTCCAGCTTCGTACGGTGAATCTTCAGCGTTCCGCTGATATAACAGGTGAAGGATTGCCGTTCACCTTTCACGAAATCAAAGCGGCCCAGACCTCCGAAGAACAGCGATTGTCCCTCGTTCAGCTGATATGCCGCCGGTTTAAGCGGATTTTCGGGCATTACGGCTCCCAGATCTTTGCGTTCCACCAGTTCACTATACCGCCAAGGGTATACAATCCCCGGAGTATCAATGATGTAGTGTCCGTCATCCAGTGGGATCTTCACCGTATCGAGTGTTGTACCCGGGTAACGGGAGGTAGTCAGCTCCTGCTCCAGATCGCTGTAATCGGAGATCAGCCGGTTAATCAGCGTAGACTTGCCTACATTAGTAGCACCGACAACATACACGTCGCGCTGGCCCCGTAGCTCGGTGACGGCTTCAAGCAGACGGTCGAAACCCTGATTGCGCTTAGCGCTGCAGAGAACAATCTCCGCAGTCCGCAGGCCATGCTCCTTGCAGCGCTGCTGCATCCAATTGCGAAGCTTGTTCCAGTTGGTTACCTTGGGGAGCAAATCACTTTTGTTGACTGCCAGAATGACAGGGTTGTTGCCTACGAAACGCTGCAGGCCGGAAATCAAGCTGCCTTCAAAGTCGAAAAGATCGACAATATGAATGACAAGCGCATTCTTCTCACCAACACCGCTCAGCAGATGCAAAAATTCATCCTGATCCACCGATACGGAAGACGCTTCATTGTAGTTCTTAATACGGAAACAGCGCTGGCAAATCACGGGTTCCCGTTCAAAAGCCACCTCCGGTATATAACCCGGGATGTCCTTGTCCGTGGTCTGCAGCTTGATGCCGCAGCCGCTGCATTTCTCAGGGCGCTTGGTTTCATTTGTTGAATTCATTAAGGTTTATCCTCCTCG
Organism: Paenibacillus sp. P32E; assembly: GCF_001909085.1. Taxonomy (NCBI): domain Bacteria; kingdom Bacillati; phylum Bacillota; class Bacilli; order Caryophanales; family Paenibacillaceae; genus Paenibacillus; species Paenibacillus sp. P32E. The sequence continues at coordinate 109,840 of NZ_LVYY01000015.1, forward strand.
TGCCACAATCCTTGCTTGCGAAGCCGTGTAGTCGCTATACGCTCAACCCGGCGGTTGAATCTGGTGCCGATCCCTTCATCCTTCACAGAGATAGGGAGCACGAGCACCGTATACAGCCCCAGGCGGTTGCCGCCGTATACATCAGTAAGCATCTGATCGCCGACAACAATCGTCTGCTCCGGCTTCAGCCCCATCTGTTTCATTGCTTTTAGAAATGGTGTATTGCTGGGCTTGCGTGCCTGGTGCACAAACTCAATATTAAGCGGCGTTGCAAAGCGTGACACCCGGTCCATGTTATTGTTCGACACAATGATGAGCTTGAAACCCAGCTCCTTCACTTTCGCGAACCATAACAATAGCTCCGGAGTGGCCAGAGGCGCTTTGGCGCCGACCAGCGTATTATCCAGATCCGTAATGATACCTCGGTATCCAAGAGCGTACAGCTCTTCAAGAGCAATGTCGAATACCGTATTCACCCGGAGTTTGGGGATTAACCTTTCAAACAATACGTTCACCTCGATTTCATACGAAAAACTATATCATACTCTTTACGCTTCGCAAATGAATCCGGAACGGCCATTTGACACCTTTGCCGCTACTTGCCGGACTTTATGCTTTTGCGCAGCCGCAAAGCTTCAGTATACACGCTGCGCCAGTCTTTGTCTTCAATAACCTCTGGGCTGTACTTCGCACGTTCGAACATCCCCAGCAGAGCTGTGAGAGATCCAGAAGCCGCAGGGCGTTCGTGTCTCCAGCGATCGACGGATTCGCGGAGCGTTTCGTGTTCTTCCTTAAGCATGCCCTTTCTGCGAGCATACCTTACCCAGCGCGCCGTTTCCGCCTCAACTTTCTGAACGGGAGACAGCGGCTGGCCGTTGCGCAGCCGCTGGATGAAGAAGCGCAGGCTGAAGCGGCGCTGCCAGAGCAGGAAGCCTGCCCAGGACAAAAGCACAACGGCTGCCGCTGCTACCATCCATGTTCCCATATGAAAGCCCTGCTCCTGTGAAGCGTTGTTCACCTTCTCCGACTTAGGCTGGGTGTCTTCTTCTTCTGGTGCCGCGGTTTCTTCAGGCGCTGCTTCCTGGCTTTGTGTCAGTAGAGGTGCCGTGAAGCCTGGAGTCGCCTCGACAGGAATCCATCCATAATCCCCAAAATAGACCTCGGCCCAGGAATGGGCATCTGCATTGGTTATCGTGTAGTTGTTATTGATGAGATCGCTCCCCTGCTGGATCGCAAGGTTGTCCGGAAGCTGCGCCTGTTCCCCCGGCGCATAGCCCTTGACCCAGCGGGCCGGAATCTCTAGTGAACGGGCCATGGTGACCAGCGCAGTTGAGTAATAGTCGCAATACCCTTCCATAATTTCGAACAGGAAGCTGTCCACCAGATCCTTGCTTTTGCGGCGTGAGAGATCTGGCTGGTTCGTATACGGAAAGCTCTGCTGCAGGTACTGCTGCAGAAGGGCTGTTTTCTCATAAGGTGTCTTCCCCTGGGCTGTGACCTTCGCCGCCAGCTCTTTAACCCGTTCCGGGAAGTTGTCCGGCAGCTGCAGGTACTGTTGATCAATCTTTACCCCGCCATACAGCTGTTGGTAAGTCTGTCTGTTCAACTCCTGTATCGGAACAACCGGCACCTGTGAGGTCAGCACATATTCTCGGGGGAAAGCCTTGCCGTTCCCCTCCGATTCCCATAGCAGTTCGCTGCCTTCTTTTCTCCAGGACAGGCCGCTGCTTGTATTCTGTCCATTCACCGAATTCACTTTCGAGATGGAGTAGCCTCCGAAGAGCACAGGGTAGGACTTGCCTCCCAGCACTTTTACAGTCTGCTTCAGCTCTTTGGTCTGCACCTTGGTAGCTGTATTCCGGTCCAGCTTCTGTCCGACTTCAGCCCCTGTCACCCCTCCTCTGGCTTCAGGGTCGTCATCACTCCAGCCTTTACCGGAATATACGCTGCGTGTCTCTCCCCGCATGTACGTGCGCAGATCCGAGGCCACCGTCATCACCGGTGAATAATCGAAATTGAAACCCCCGCCGAGATTGTTGTCATCTGTACTATAACCAGAGGTTGTGCTCCCAGTGGAGGCTGTACCCGTTCCGTTACCGGACGGGCCGGAGCTGCCGGAGCCTGGAGTACCGCCATTGCCGCTCCATTCCTGCCATGCCGTATACGGATCAGTGAGCGTTGGGCGCACCTCAGGCATATTCACACCGGTAATAATCACAAGAGAAAAGATAATGGCTACATTAATGGCGATTTTAAAAGGATATTTCAGCAAATGAGTCCAACCGCGCGGGTATTGCAGCTGAAAGCTTCTTAAATGCTGGGTAACCAGCCAGCCCATCCCGGCAGAAACTGTCCAGGCCACCTCCTGCCATAATATAGAAGAAGTGAAAGAGTCCAGCGCAGCAAATGCCGCAATATTCATTCCGGTAAACATCAGAATCCGCGCTTTCGAGGATACCCACCAAGAGGATATAAGAAGCAAGACCAGCGCCCCAAAAGCAAACCAGATATAGGGTGCCATATGCGAAAGGATATCCGGCAGCCGGTCACGGAGCCCTGGCATCCAGGGATCAGGAACGTAGGCCCCGTAATGAAGTACCATCCGGTAGGTAAGGTATACCGCAGCCGCAGCTTCAAGCAGCAGCCGGTAGACCGCTTTGGCGGGTATAAGTATTTCAATAACCACCGCGGCAGCCAGTGCCAGAAGCACCGACGCGGTGGTCACTTCAAGCCAGAAGGTTTCTGTGTAAGAAATCCATTGCAGTGCAATCACCATCAGCCACAGCAGGCTGAAAGAGTGATGCCAGGAGGATTTAATTCCATTCCACCAGCGTATCATATGACCTTATCACCTCCGAGCACAGCGGGGAGCTCCTGCAGCGAACTGACGCTGTAGCCAGTAATCCCGCGTGATCCCAGTACGTCTATCCACTCCTGAGTACGCTTCATGGACGCCGGATTACGTGCATGAATTTGCGAGGGCGTCATCCCCCGGCTCTCTGCCCAGCGCAGCACATCCAGAACAGGCTGGCCTGACTGGGGACTGATTAGCACAAAATATGAGCCCTTGGGGAACATACGGGACGCCTTTTCCAGTCTAGTAATCAGCGGTCCGCGGCCCTCAGCATTGATATCGATCAAATATTGAATCATTTTCTGCCGTTCTGCACTACCTTCGGCAGGTGCGAACATCTTGGTATGCTTGTCCAGACAGCACAGGCCGATACCGATCCGTTCACGAATTCCATAACCCAGCAGCGAGGCTGTAATCGAAACAGCTAGCTCGAAATGATTCGAACTGCCATAGGATGCCGCACTTCCGTCCAGTACAAGCACAGTTTTGGGAATAGATTCATGCTCGAATTCTTTCGATTTCCAGTCGCCGGTCTTCGCCGTTGCATTCCAGTGAATACGGGTCAGCCGGTCACCGTAGACATAATCGCGGACACCGTTGATCTGTGTAGTCTCGCGGCGAGAAGGGACCAGTGATGCCTGAGGCCCGGCCAGCCGGGCTCTCCGCTCATACAGCTGCCAGCGTGGCACAAATACTGAGCGCGGCAGCACACGGAACTGGCCCTCTGCCTGAAAGGTCCCTTTGTGCTCCACAAGACCGAAGATGTCCTCGGAGAGAATATCCGTACCTTCAAAAGAATAATGGCCCCGCTCAAGCGCCGGTGTCTGGAAGTGCAGTTCTCCCCGGCCCTTCAGGCTGGGGATGAGACTTTCCTCAAACACCCATGATTCGCCGTTGTGGCGCTTCAGTATCTCTCTCACCACTACATACGGCAAGGGCAAAAAGCCCGGAATCGTGATGCTCAGCTTCACCCGCAGGAACCCGCCCGCATATAATAAGTCTGGCTTGTCCTGCTCCGAATACAGGCTGCGGGTGCCTTTGGCGCGGCGGACACCGCCCAGGCCTCCGATCATTAAATAAAGAAGCAGCACAGTGACCATAATAAAGAGCATAAAGGAAGTTTTGCCGCCCTGAAAAAGTACATAAAGCAGCGTGATGCCCCAAATGGCGAGAACGCCGGCCATTTTGCGGGGCTGAAGAAGCGCGGCCGCCCCAGACAGATAGCTTTTCATATCACTGCCTCATCGTGACGGGCACGTGAATGCTCTGGAGCAGCTTCTGGAGCAGCGAATCCACATTCACGTTATCCAGACGCGACTCCGGCCGCAGCAGGATACGGTGTCCCAGGGCATAGGGCGTTAGAATCTTCACATCATCGGGCAGTACATAATCGCGCTCCTGCAGGAAGGCATATGCCTTGCAGGCCATCATGAATGACAGGGACGCCCGGGGGCTGGCCCCAAGCAGCACCAGAGGATGCTCCCGGGTCTGCCGGACCACATCCAGCAGATAGTTCAGCACAGGATCACTGATATAGACAGAACGGATCTCTTCCTGAATGGAAGCAATCTCTTCCATTCCCGTCACTGGAGTCAGCCTGTCCACCGGCTGGCCCTCCTGATGGCTGAGCAGCAGGTTCTTCTCAGTATCTGCATCCGGATAACCGAGGCTAATCCGCAGCATGAAGCGGTCCAGCTGGGCTTCCGGCAGCGTATAGGTACCTTCAAAATCAATCGGGTTCTGCGTTGCACATAGCATGAAAGGATGCGGAAGCGGGTACGTCTCTCCATCTACAGTAACGTTCCGTTCCTCCATCACTTCAAGCAGTGCGGACTGCGTTTTGGTGGTGGCACGGTTGATCTCATCCGCAAGCAGAATATTAGTCATGACCGGACCCGGACGGAAATGGAACATTTCATCGCGCGGATGATAGACGGAGACACCGGTAATGTCACTTGGAAGAATATCCGGGTTGCACTGAATCCGGCGGTATTCACCGGACATGGATCTGGACAGGGCCCGTATCAGTTGGGTTTTGCCCGTTCCCGGCACATCCTCAATCAGGACATGTCCGCCGGCAAGGAGAGCAGTGAGCAGCAGCTCTATTTCAAATGATTTACCAAGGATGCAGGATTCCAGATTATTGCGAACAGCGTTCATAATTTGCATGGATTCTTGACGCACGGGCATATAGGGTAAACCTCCTATGTCAAAATAAGCAGTATTAATTATATTTTACATGATTAGGGACCCCAAAGTACATTATTGAAGATTGCTATCTTTAACATACGTCAAAGAAGCCGAACAAGGTTCCCCCTCCCGGCTTCTAAGGTTTTCTTATTCTAATGTTGCTTGGAATCTTCGCCTGAACCGGAGACCAGATCGTTCAATCCTATAATCAGACTCTCCAGCTGTTTGAAGCTCTCCACCATATGATGCGTAATATTGCGCTGCTCCTCCACACCGGCCAGAATTTCTTCCGTCGCGGCGCTGGACTGCTCGGTGACACTGGAGAATTCGGTAATTTCGCCAACAACCTTTTCCGAAAAATGCTTCATGCCCGCTGAGCTGTGCTCAACATCCCCGGCCTGTGTCAGCACCTTGTGTGCATTCGTCTGAATGGACTGGAACACCTTTTCCGTATTCTGTGCAGATTCACTGCCCGTGTGCAGAATCTCAAGGCTCTGTTCAAACTGCGAGATCAGCCCTTCGGTCTGCTGCTGGAGACTGGCGAGGACCTCGCTGATGGAATCCGCAGTCTGTCCGGAGCTTTCGGCAAGCTTGCGCACTTCTCCGGCCACTACGGCAAACCCCCGGCCATGCTCCCCGGCGCGTGCCGCCTCTATAGAAGCGTTCAGGGCCAGCAGATTGGTCTGCCGTGAAATTTGCATAATGCTGTCCAGCATCTCGTGCATGTCCAGACTCCGCTGAGAGAATTCCTGCATCTGTTCCGAGGTATGGTTCATCACTTCACCCAGCTCGGCGAATTGTCCTGTGAGCAAGGAGATATTGCTGCTGCCTTGTTCGCTCACCTCTGCCGTGTCTGCAGAGAGCTGCTTCATCTCATGGGAGTAACCGGCAACATCGCGGATATGCTGATCTGACACAGAGATGGACTCCGTGATTTCCGCGATACTGCTTGCCTGATATTCAATACCTTTGGATACCTCCTGAAACCCGATCACGACTTCATTGGTGATGGCATCGACCATCTCTACTTCCTCTTTGAAATTCCCGGTAAAAGCATACAAGCCGTCTACAGCTGATTTGACGCGGTCCAGCAGGTACTTCACCTGGGTGCCTGAAGCCTCTACCTCCTGCCGGTGCTGCTCACTTTGAATAAACAGTTTGCGGTTTACGATGGATACACCGAGCATGGCACCGCAGATCAGAATAAACGTCCCAAAGCTGTCTACATAGGCCAGGACATCGGGATTCGCACCAGCCTCTGAGTGGCCCGATGTGATCTGAATGAAAATATTCACAGCATTAACACCAGCGGTAATCGCAAAATAATGATAGTTCGGATAGAACAGCAGCATCGAGCACAGCAGCAGCGCTGTCGCAATGTCATCCGTGCCCTGATTCATATAGACAGAGAGGGCTCCCATAATAACAGTAAACACCCAAGGTAAAACAAGAATTCCTTTTTTCTTCAAATGAAGTACAGTTGCCACCACACTTAAGGGAACCGATACAGCGGTTGTAAACCACAAGTCTGGAACTTGAAAAGCCAGAATCAAGCCGATCAGCGTAACCACCCAAAAGGCACAGATAATAATCTTGTTTCTCATCCAAATAATTTCTGTAAATCTTTGATTCTGCAAGTTACACTTCCCCCGTCTTCATGTATTGAACCTGTTCTTACGTTCTATATCGTCATTGTTCGACAGTTTTTTAACTGTAAATCTAATCAATCCGGCCCTTTTAATTCCTCTTCACGCAAAAAAAAGCCGCCAAACGGCGGCCCTAAAACAACTTTCATATATGCACTGCACTAGCCCTTCGGGCGCACAACAAGTGCAGCCAGGAACGAGAATACTATGGCAGCAGAGATCCCTGCACTGGTTACATCAAATATGCCTGTAACGACTCCAATCCAGCCATCCCGTTGCAGTTCGGTCAGAGCCCCGTGCACCAGGGAATTCCCGAAGCTGGTAATCGGTACCCCAGCGCCAGCGCCGGCGAACTTCACGAGCGGATCGTATAATCCGAAGGCATCAGCAGCCGCTCCGGCCACCACAAGCGTACTCATGGTATGGGCGGGGGTCAGTGCCAGCACATCCATCAGCAGCTGGCCGATGACACAGATCGCACCTCCGATCAGAAAGGCCCACAAATAGATCATGCCCTATCACCCCCCATCTCAAGGGCAACGGCATGGGCCACACAAGGAATGCTTTCTCCCTGCTGGTAAGAGAGCGGTGAGAGCAAGGCTCCCGTTGCCACAACCAGCACACGCTTTAACTCGCCTTTTTTCATCCGGTTAAGAATATGACCATAAGTTACCGTTGCAGAGCAGCCGCAGCCGCTTCCCCCGGCAATCACATATTTCTGCTTGTCGAGATCGTAGATCATCAGGCCACAATCGTTAAAAGTCGTCTGCTCCATAGGAATGCCCTCCTTGGCCAGCAGATCCTTCGCAATCGGCAGACCGACCGTAGCAAGGTCCCCTGTCACAATCAGATCATAATGGCCGGGGGAGAGCGCTGTATCGCGAAAATGTGCGGTTATCGTATCCGCAGCAGCCGGAGCCATGGCCGCTCCCATATTGAAGGGGTCCTTGAGACCCAGGTCCATAATACGTCCCATCGTTGCCATCACGACATGCGGGCCTTCTGAGGTTCCGTCATTGCGCCCGATAACTGCACAACCGGAGCCGGTTACAGTGTACTGGGCGGTTGGAGGCTTTTGCGAGCCATATTCCGTTGGATAACGAAACTGCTTCTCCACAGTACAGTTATGGCTGGAAGTGCCCGCCAGTGCGTATTTGCCGCCGCCGGAGTCTATGATCATCGAAGCAATGGCAAGGCTCTCCATGGAAGTGGAGCAGGCTCCGAATACCCCCAGATAAGGCACACCCAGCGTCCTTGCGGCAAAGGAGCTGCTGATGATCTGGTTCATCAGGTCGCCGCCGACAAAAAACTCTAATTTTTCCTGATCCAGCGCCGCATTCATTAATGCCAGCTTGGATGCTTTTTCGAAAAGGGCGCGTTCTGCCTTCTCCCACGTCTTCTCGTCCATCTTCAACGAATCGTAGATATAATCAAAATCGGAAGTCAGCGGGCCCTCCCCTTCCTCAGGACCCACTACCGCAGCGGAGCCGAGAATAACAGGTCGGGTAGTATACTCCCAGGTCTGGCTGCCAAGCTGCTTCACAAGTGCCCACCTCCAAAGCCCAGGATGGCATAGACTACACCCACAACAAATGCGGCGACCACCCCGAATACTATAACCGAACCGGCCAGCTTGAACATGTTCGCACCCACACCAAGCACAAGGCCTTCGGCACGGTGTTCAAGCGCTGCAGAGCACATGCTGTTGGCAAAGCCTGTGACAGGAACTGCTGTCCCTGCACCGCACCATTGCGCAAGTTTGTCATAGACGCCAAAGCTGGTCAGAATGACAGAGAGCAGGATCAGGACAGCTACCATTGGGCTTGAGGCTTCCCGTGCGGTCATATCAAAGATAGCCATAAAAGCCTCCTGAATGCCTTGTCCAATCACACAAATCAATCCTCCGGAGAGAAACGCACGCACACAGTTTTTGAACACCGGACGGCTGGGAACATAAGGCTTGGACAATTGTTCATAATCCTCCGGGGTCAAGGTATCAAGCCGCAGCTTGACACCCGATTTTCTAGTTTTCGCTGGCAAAAAGGGACACCTCCTGAAAAGGATGCGAAAGGGATGGCCTGTGTTATAGACTCAGGCTCTCCCTCCCGGATTATTCTTGGTTAGAAGTTTTTCCTTATTCTTCACCATTTCCGGTTTCGTTATGTCCCGCCAGCTCAGGTAAAATACAGCAGCAACACAATCAGCAGCACAAACAGAATCAAAATAAGCACGGCTTCGCGCTCTGCAATATATCGCAGGCCGCCTCTCCGCCGTATTCCCCGGTTGCTCACCCTGCCGGAGAAGCCCATTGCCCGGGCCCTGGGCATGCTTCCTGCCACCCTCATCCGCTTCGCATCCTTTCCCGGCCCCCCTGGGAGCCGCTGCTTTCATAGTATTCGCATCCCTAGTACCCGGTGTTCATTTTGCCCTTCAGTCATGGACAATTTGAGCCGCAATGTTCATACTAGATGATAGTAAAGGAGCGATATGAACAATGAATCCAGAAACACTTGAACTGTTCAAAACACTGACTGAATTTCGCGCCGCACCGGGCTTTGAGCGCGAATTGCGTGCTTATGTCAAAGATGCGCTGGCACCTTATACCGATGAGTTCGTGCAGGACCGCCTTGGCAGTCTGTTCGGCGTGCTCCGCGGTGAAGAGAATGGCCCGAAAATCATGGTTGCCGGACATTTTGATGAAGTCGGCTTTATGGTTACAGGCATTACCGACAAGGGCATGATCCGCTTTCAGCCTCTCGGCGGCTGGCTGGCTTCGGCAGTGGCTTCACAACGGCTGCAGATCGTCACCCCCAAAGGTGTACTGACGGGTGTTGTCGGCAGCACTCCGATCCATTTGATGAGTGACGATGAACGTAAGCAGCCAGGCGATATCCGTAAAATGTACATTGATATCGGTGCGGACAGCCTCGAAGAAGCACAGAGCTTTGGTGTAGCTCCTGGACAACAGGTTCTGCCGATCTGCCCGTTCACTCCACTGGCCAATCCTAAGAAGATTATGGCCAAAGCCTGGGATAACCGCTATGGCGTGGGGCTGGCAATCGAGCTGGTTCAGGCCCTGCACGGGAAGAAATTGCCTAACACCGTCTTCGCCGGAGCTACGGTACAGGAAGAAGCCGGCCTGCGCGGAGCACGGACTGCTGCTAATCTGCTGCAGCCGGATATTTACTTCGGCCTGGATGCCAGCGCCGCTGCCGACATGACCGGCGACCGCCAGGCGTTTGGACACCTCGGCCAGGGGGCCTTGCTGCGCATCTATGATCCGACCATGATCACGCACCGGGGACTGATTGAATATGTGCAGGATATGGCAGATACCCACAAGATCAAATATCAGTATTTCGTCTCGCAGGGCGGAACGGATGCCGGTCAGGTGCATGTCAGCGGTATCGGTGTGCCGTCTGCTGTCATCGGCATCTGTTCGCGCTACATCCATACCGCCTCTTCCATCATTCACAGCGATGATTACGCTGCTGCCAAAGAGCTGCTGATCAAGCTGGTGGAAGGGCTGGACCGCACAACACTGCAGACCATACTAGAAAACAGCTAACTTGTTAGGTATGTCATAAGGACAGGAGAACATACTTTACTGCTACCCGGTAGAATGTTATTCGATGTTCCAAATTGCAAAACGGGCTGACCAGGAATACCTTTTCCGGTCAGCCCGTTTTGTATAGATCATGAATGCCTTTCAATTAGTTCCGCGAACGCACCTCCTGTGCTGCGCCGTGGGCATCATGCTTCTGGGACTGTTCGGAACCGAGCCGGACGGGCGCTCAGAGCGCAACCGTTATGTGAGCAGCTATGAGCCGCAAGCGATGGAGGTGCTGAACAGGCCGGAGACCGTAGCGTACCCGCTGGACTGGAGCCGGAAGGACCAATTCTCCGGTAATGTCTGGTACAACGGCAGCTCCGGGGAGCTGTTCGTGCTGATCGAGGATGTCGCACTCAGCGACAATCGGTCCATTCAGGCCTGGGCTGTAAAGAACGGCAGCCGGAACACGCTGGGACTGGTTCAGATTGAAGACAGGAAGGGCCATCTGTATGTGAAGGGCAGCCAGCTGGGCGAAGCGGACAATATTGCACTGACCGTGGAGCCGACCGGCGGGAGTGTTAAGCCGACTTCTCCGGATGCAGCCTGGGTCCATCTGCTTAAACGGTAAGTCAATCCTTCCGGCCTAACCACAGGTATTTCCCATCCATCGATGGAGACCTTAACTCGCCAAACAACAAAGGGGTTCTGCGCCTCAGCCAATACATGAGCTGACGGAAGCGCAAACCCCCTGTTTATATTGCTTTTATTTTAATTTGGCATACTCTGCCATTACCGACTGATGTACCGCATGGTCAGCAGCGATGCCTGTGTATTTCGTTACCGCAGCTTCAGTGCCAAGCTCTGCAATTGCAGCTTGAAGCTCTACGGCTTCGGGATCATCCTTCACATCAAACAGTAAGGCTCCGGCCATCGAACGGGTAAGGGCTGTATAGCCCAGTCCTCTGTCATAAGCCTGTAGCGCCGGTGAGACCAGACGGTCATTCGGAGACAGCTTGCGCAGCGGTGAGCGGCCTACACGGGACACTTCATCCGTCAGCGCCGGATTGCGGAAACGCTCAAGGATTTTATCGATATACTTGCTATGCTGCGCTTGATCGAAGCCATGCTTTTGTATCAGCACCGCACCGGTCTCCTCTAACACTTCTCGCACCTGAGCAGTCAAAGCCTCATCAGCCATAGCCTGCTGGATCGTCTCATACCCGCGCAGATAACCGAGATAAGCAGCCGAGCAGTGTCCCGTGTTCACCGTGAACAGTTTACGCTCAATGTATGGCTCCAGATTATCCACATAATGAACGCCTTCAACAGGGACATAGCCCGGAATCATCTGCGAGGAGTCGATCACCCACTCGTAAAAAGGCTCTACCACTACCTTCAAAATATCCTCATGCTGCTGCAGCGGCACAATCCGGTCCACCGCCGCATTCGGAAATGCTACAGAGGCGTCCGCTTTGGCGCGGGACTCCTCGTCCAGCTTGGCGTATACCAGCTCTTTGAGCTGGGCGCTGCCGCCAATAGCGTTCTCGCAGGCAATGACATGCAGCGGAGCTGCGGAGACAGCCACCCGTCTGCGGATGCCTTCCGCTACTGCACCGGCAATATGCTTCAGGATCGTGACCCCGACTGCCGTCGTTACGAGATCGGCCTCCGCAACAGCCGCTGCCACTTCCTCCGCATGGGTTACACTACTTAACGCAGTCACATTCTTGACAATGACCGTTTCCTGGCCCTCACTGGCCAAGGTCACCGGATACTCTTTGCGCTCCTGGAGCTGGGATACAAATGCCTCATTGACATCCACGAAGCATACTTCATACCCCGCCTGCGACAGCAGCAAACCGATAAAGCCTCTGCCGATATTGCCCGCTCCGAAATGGACAGCTTTCATTACTCCAGTCCCCCTTCAAAAATAGCAATAACATCAGCCGGCGTAGGTGCATTCATGACCCGTTCAATCGCGTCATCTTCCGTGAAGATCATCGCCACATTCGTCAACACTTCCATATGGCCATCACCTGCGGCTGCAATGCCAATGACCACAAACGCAGGCTCATCTCCGCCAAAATCCACGCCGTCCGGGAAGCGGATGACTGACAATCCAGTAGATTTGATAAAAGGTCTGGCTTCCTTAGTGCCGTGTGGAATCGCTAGGCCTCCGCCCATATAGGTGGATACCACCTCTTCGCGTTCCAGCATCTTCGGCACATATTCCTCCGTTACATGTCCGGCATCGACTAGCAGCTTTCCGGCCATAGTGATCGCTTCATATTTATCTTTGGCGGCACCGTTCATAATCACTTTGTTTTCAGACAGTATACTCATATGGTTTCTCTCACTTTCACATTTTATTTTCGAAAAAATGAAGCAGCTCAGACGACAAATACCGCCTGATCTCAGGCTCCGTCCGTTCCTCCAGCAGTTTGACCAGCTCCGAATTCAGCAGAAGGGCGCTGATCTCGCTAAGCACCTCCAGGCTTTCCTTGGACAGCTTGCGCGGGGCAAGCATCAGCAGAATGACACGTACCTCAGTTCCGCCTTCCAAAAGCACCGGCTGGCGCAGCCGGTACAGCGTCAAAGAAGACATATGCACATGACTGCTGCGGGTATGAAACAGCGCAAGTCCTGTATCCGGGATCACCTGGCTGGCCATACGCTCCCGCTCAAGCAGCCGTTCCAGCAGGATGTCGGCATCATCGATTACCCCGCTGCCGTTCAACAGATTAAGCATCCCGGACAGTGTCCCGGATAAAGACAGGCCGCTGTTGTCGAGCGGATGGAAGCGGAAGCGCTCAAGCAGACTGACCATTTCATCTAGTATCCCTTTGTAGCTCTTCAACCGGCTTAGCGCAGCTTCTTCCCGGCTGGTATTGCCGGATTCCTGAGGCGCAGCCGTGTCCTGCTCGTTGAGTGTTATATTGTGAATATAATTCAGCAGCTTCTCTATCTCATCCCCTGTAAGCAAGGGGCTGATCTTGATATAGCGTTCCTTGTCGATCGGCAGATCAATCGTTGATATAATCAGGTCATAGTCCATATCCGGCAGACGGGCGGCCTCATACCAGGAGATGTTGCCGAGAACCTCAATCTGCGGCATTTCCTTGGCCAGCCTAGTGGCAAGCAGCCGGGAAGAACTCAGTCCGCTGGCGCAGACCAGAATGGCCCGGACACTGCGCCTGAGCTGGTTCAGCCTCTCCACGGATGCGCCAAAATGCATCACCAGAAAACCGATCTCTTCGTCAGGAATGGTTAGCTCCAGCTTCATATCCTGGGCGGCTGCCCGGACAACCGTAAATAAATATTCATAATCTTTGCGGATAGGTCCAAGCAGCGGATTCCGGATACGCGTACCTTCCCGGATGCGCTTCAATGCAGGATCCATATGCTCCAGCAACCCTTCACGCAGCGAACGGTCTCTTTGAAAAGGCAGCCCCGTGCGCTTGGCAACACTCTCTGTCAGCCTGTATACCATCTCCATCAGCTCAATATCGCCGTAGGCAAACCCGCTAGAGGAAAATGAGTCCTGTACACGGTCAAACAATCCGGCAAAATAGAGAATTTCTGCCCGGGGGAATTCCTGTCCGAGCACTGTTTCCAGACGGCTCACGAACTGCTCGGTCCCGGAAATGTTGCGGTGATCAGATAACCGGGAGTATCCGGCTTCTTCGCCGCTAACCATTCCCCGGCCGATCTCGATCCGCCGGGTGCTCACGGCCAGCCCCAGCAGCATCTCCATGTAGACAATTTCGGGAAGCTCTGCGGTCCACTTCCATTCCATGTCCCACAGCATACTCTCGACGCTCATCAGATTGGATTTGCCGACTGTAGTGAGAAGTAGGCGGAAGACCGGATTGCTCTCAGTCTGCGGAGTATGGCCCACCAGATCGGACAGGTCCAGGTGCTCTGCAGCCAGCCGGCAGATCGCCCGGCGCTTGTCAACCTCAAGACCTGTAATTTCTACGCCATATCCTCTCCTTCGGACCAGCTCCAGACCGAATTTGCGGACCCACGGTTCCAGTTCGTCCAGATCATAGCTGATGGTAGCAACCGTAACCTTAAGCGAATGGGCCAGCGTGAACAGCTTCACCGGTTCTTCAGCCTCCAGCAGCAGGCAGAGTTCAAAGATTTTGCGGTCTTCCCCGGAATACTCCGCAGGCTTTTCTTCCCGCAAAAACAGGCGCAGCTCCGCAAGAGCCGGCTCCGGGCCACTCAAAGCGATGCCTTTTCCTGATTTCCGGATCAGATCAAGCCCAAACTCCCCAAGCAACTGCTCAATATCCTCCATCTCCCGGTGAACGGTTCTCACGCTCACTCCGATAGACTCGGCGATTTCAGCGGCGGTGATCTCCTCGTTTACACCCAAGAGGAGCCATAGGATCTGGCGCTGCCTTGCGGTTATTTTTTTCATAGCCTGTGTACCCTCGCCTTAACTGGAGACAAACGCTGGCTTGTGAAGGCCAGCGTTTGTCTCCTAATTTAGCTTTATACAGATTGGACCTTCATAATGTCAGCCGGCCTGACTGTTTTTTATCTGAGTGGCAAATTTAGCTTGTATGATAGTTGTACACGCCGAATTCTTACTTTAAACGTTCCACCAGCTCGTCATATTTCGGGCTCTTCAGGAAGTTGTCAATCGAGATATGCTCTGCCTTTGGATTGCTGGCAATCGCACGGTCGGTCAGTGTTTTCTGGGTAACAACAATGTCAGCATCGGCAGGAATTTCGCTGACCGCAGAGTTCACCACAGTAATGTGGACCCCTGCATTCTGCAGCTTCTTCCGCAATACGGAAGCACCCATGGCACTGGAACCCATGCCGGCATCACAAGCAAAGACGATTTTATTCACGTCCGCTTTGTTTCGAACGTTGGCTGTTACATTAGGAGTTATTATATTGGCTGTAGTTGCCGATGCAGGGCTAGCTGCAGTACCGGCAGCTTTCATATCACGCATTTTCGCTGCTGCTTCTTCCAGATCTACTACTTCCTCGTTGTTTTTGCTGCTGGTCTTAAGCAGTATAGAAGCGATCAGGAAGGAAACCACTGTTGCTACAACAACACCGGCGAACATTGGACCGTAACCACCCTTAGGTGTCATGGCAATGTAAGCGAAGATACTGCCCGGAGATGGTGAAGAGGTAAGTCCTGCGCCCAGAAGCTGGAAGGTGAAGGTACCGCTCACGCCGCCGCCGATAACTGCCAGAATCAGACGGGGATTCATCAGGATATACGGGAAGTAGATTTCATGAATACCGCCAAGGAAATGGATGATAATGGCACCCGGAGCGGATGATTTAGCCGAACCTTTACCTACCAGCCAGTAAGCAAGCAGGATACCAAGACCTGGGCCCGGGTTCGATTCAAGCATGAACAGTATGGATTTCCCGATCCGTGCCGATTCTTCCGCAGCGATAGGACTCAGAATGCCGTGGTTGATCGCATTATTCAGGAACAATACTTTTGCCGGCTCAATAATGATGTTAACCAGCGGGAGCAGGTTGTGATTGACTAGAACCTCAACACCGTTGGACAAAATATTGGTCAGTCCCTGAACCAGCGGCCCGATCCCTTTGTAAGCCCCGAGTGTTAAAGCACCGCCAATAATCCCGAGTGAAAAGTTGTTGACGAGCATTTCGAAGCCTGCTTTGATTTTGCCTTCTACCGCGCGGTCGAAGAGTCTTAATATCCAGCCTGCCAGTGGACCGACTATCATCGCTCCAAGGAACATTGGAATATCTGACCCTACGATAACCCCCATGGTCGCAATTGCGCCGATTACACCGCCGCGTTTGCCATTGATCATCTGTCCACCTGTGAAACCAATCAGCAGCGGCAGCAGGAACTTGATCATTGGACCAACCAGCGTAGCCAGATCTTTATTCGGGAACCAGCCCGTTGGAATGAATAAAGCCGTAATCAAGCCCCAAGCGATAAAAGCGCCGATATTCGGCATAACCATACCGCTGAGCATGCGGCCGAATTGTTGAACCCTCACCCTTACACCACCGGACGAAGTTTGTGTTGTTGCTGTTGTGGCCATTTGAAATGCCCCCTTATGTTATTGAATGAGATCCCCTTTGCCAGATACTCCTGAAAGGTTATCCCCTACGACCACATCGTAAATCAAAGCGCTTTCTTTGTCAGCAAATTGAAAACACGGTTTCGTCATGATCATTGTTGACATCATTTAAGAGTTCCTGCCAACGGGCTATTTACCGGCATTTTTCTGCTGCGAACGACCTACCATGTAAAAACGGAAGCCTGCATTTTACCGCAAGACCTCCGCCGTTATGCATATCAATCCGCTTCTGATCCGCCAAGACGCCGTCTACCGGCTCGTCATTATAGAATGCCCATTCTCCGTAAAATAAATCGGAATATCTCCGTACAATTCATGGATGCGCTGAGAACGGTGTACAACCCGGCTGCGGCAGGACAAAAGAAAAGGCCGCCCCGCTCCCGGGACAGCCCTCAAATCATCAAATCATATCCAGCGGCACCTTCCAGGCCGGCTGCGGAAAAGCATCGTCTAGCTTCCAGCACTCCTCGTCGCTCAGCCTGATCTTCGCGGCCGATGCGTTTTCGGTCACATGCTCCCGGGTCGACGCTTTGGGAATGGAGATTACATCGCTTTCCCGGATGCTCCAGGCCAGCATAATTTGCAGCGGTGTCGTTCCGTGATTCTGCGCAATTTCACGCACCGTCTCATTCTCGGCCAGTCCTTTGCGCAGCTTACCCGCCTGAGCCAGCGGGGAATAGGCCATTACAGGAATTTTGTGCGTGCGCTGCCAGGGCTGCAGCTCGTGCTCAATGCCTCTTGAGCCCAGATGATAGAGCACCTGATTGACAGCGCAGCGGTCTCCGCCGGGAATGCGCAGCAGCTCCTTCATATCCTCCGTATCCAGGTTAGAAACGCCCCAACGGGCGATTTTGCCGGAGGCTACCAGCTGCTCCATTCCCTCTACCGTCTCCTGTAACGGAACCTTCCCTCTCCAGTGCAGAAGATAGAGATCCAGATGATCTGTTCCCAGACGTTTCAGACTCTCTTCACAGCTGCGGGTGATCCGGTTCAGGCCGGCATTATGCGGGTGTACCTTAGAGACCAAAAACACCTGGTCACGAATCCCCCGGATAGCATCCCCGACAAGCTCCTCCGAACGGCCTTCCCCATACATTTCAGCGGTATCAATCAAGTTCAAGCCCAGCTCAACCCCCAGCCTCAAAGCGGCAATTTCCTCGTTACGCACAGCCTTATCCTCGCCCATATTCCAGGTTCCCTGGCCCATCTTTGACAGTACTGTTCCGTCTTTAAGTGTGGTTGTGCCGGATATATCGGTTTTCATCATGAAAGTCTCCCTTAACCGTTGGATTGGATTACGTTAATATACCTACTATATATACTTACCATGTTATCCCAATCGAAACATCGCACAGGTGTCCATTTCATTACTTTCTCCCATGATCACCCGATGAGTTTGAGGCCCGCGGCCGCTCCAAGAATCATTACAATACAAATAATCCGCCGAAATCCGCGCCCCTCCCCATATAGCACCATCCCCAGCACCGCTCCCCCGGAAGCACCAATCCCTGTCCATACCGCATAAGCTGTGCCCATCGGCAGGGTGTTCATCGCCTGAGACAGCAGCAGCAGACTGCCGCCAAAGCCCAGTACAAACAGGAACAACGTCAGGAAGTCACGGTCCCTTTGCAGCTTGCCCAGCATAGCCACCCCAAGCATCTCGCAGCAGCCTGCAGCAATAAGCATCAGCCAATCCATGTTATGATACCTCCTTCGTACGGGAGTCCCCTGTAACAAGCTTCAGGCCAATGACTCCGGCCAACAGCACCAATATAAGGACCAGCTTGATCAGCTTGAACGGCTCCCCGAACCAGATCATATCCATAAGGACCGTTCCCGCCGTGCCAAGACCGACAAATACAGCATATACCGTTCCTGCAGGCAGCTTGCTGCTGGCCGCGACAAGAGTATAGAAGCTGACCAAAAGCGCCATTCCCGTAACCAGCCACTCCCAGGGAGCGGAAGCATGCTTCAGGCCAATGACCCACACTACCTCCAGACAGGCTGCACCTGCAATACTCAACCATGCCCTATTACTCTTCATAAGTGAATCTCCTCCTGTGTAAAAATAAATAAGCCCGGAAGGCCATCATCCAACTGGACGATACCTCCCGGGCTTTTATCCCTCCGTGTTGACACGGATTATAGGTCCGTGCGTCTTCCCTCGGACCAGCCAGCCGAGATGCGCTGCGGAACCCTAGAAAACTAAAACAATTATTATATTACACCGTATGTTAGCAAATTCCGGAGGAGAAATCAAATATTCTAAGTCAGCAGAATCACAAATCCCCAAGGAGAGAGTTCCAGCTCCTCTTTAGGCGCAACTTTCCGGCCCGACAGCAGCTCTTCAGCAGGGCCATGCGGATATACCAGAGACTGCGGAGAGTCAGAATAATTAAAGTAATAACGCACCGTCCGGTTCTGCGGATTGATGCCTGTTCTGACGATCAGAGGAAATGCCAGCTCCTGGTCAGCTCCCCATAATCCAGCCTCCTGCACTGCAGCCTTCAACAGGCTGTCCGCCATCTCTCTGCTTGTCATGCAGCCGATATACATTGCGCTGCCTTGTCCATAACGGTTCCGGGTAACTGCGGCGTATTCGCCGTAGTGCGGATGATCGTACCGCAGCAGCACCTCCGCTGTCGTCGGTGTGATCAGCTCCATCCACGTTTCCACTTGATTGTCCTCGCTACGAATCACCGCATTTTCACTCTTCAGCCGTACTTCATGCGGTGTGACGAACATGCTGTAGCTGATGCCGCAGGCCTCGCTAATGATTCCCGGCTGAACGGTTGTACGCACCTGGATGACTTCGTCTGCGAACCCGCTTTTGAAAGAATATACGACATGTCCGCCGGTATGCACGTATTCATTCAGCCGCTCAAGCGCCTCATCCGGGACAGCGTACAATGCCGGAACGATGATCAGACTATACTCGGACAGCCCCGGATAACCCGGTTGAATGAAGTCACATTCGATATTCATCCGGTAGAGCCCGTCATACAGCCAGCGCACAACATCATTGTAATTCTTGCCGTCCGGCAGCTTGAACCATTCCAATGCCGTCAGAGCTTCGTTGCTGACCATTACCGCTACCTTGTTCTGCTTATGCAGACCGTACAGTGACCCGCTCAAACGTGCAAAATCCCTGCCGATCGTGATCGCCTCGTTATACACCGGGTTCGGCTTGAAATCATGGCTAAGCAGCCCTTTCCAATACGTCTCGAATGAATTATGAATGGAGTGCCAGTGCCAGTAAGCGACCATATTCGCACCTGATGCCAGATGGCTGAAGGCCTGCAGCCGCAGTTGACCCGGATAAGGTGTCCAATGGGGAAAAGCCTGCGCCTGCGTCTCCAGCACCAGGTAATTGCTGCGCTTCAGCGAACGGGTCATATCGCCGCCGAAGGCGATTTCTGTTCCGGTCAGCTCGTGCTGCGAAGGATGGTAAATATCTACTCCGGCAATATCGAAGGCTTCTGCTGCAGCAAAGTGGTCTACCGAAGGCTGAACACCATAAGAATAACCCCGCCACTCAAAATCAAAGTTCTGCGTGACGAATTGACCCGGCTGCTTATACTCGTTCACCAGCGCCACCTGCCAGGCAAGAAACTTCGTCACCAGTCCCCGCTGGAAGCGGGCGAACTCCGCCCCCAGACTGCCGTTAATGGTGCCCACTACCGAGGGGAAGTCCTCCCAGCTGTTAATCCGGTTGCTCCAGTAATCCAGTCCGAAGCGGTGGTTAATCTCCTCCAGCGTTCCGAAGCGCTCCCGCATATATTTGACGAACAGAAGCTGCACATTCTCTCCGGCCGTATCGTAATGCTTCGTCTCGTTGTCCGTCTGGTAGCCGATCACCGCCGGATGCTTGCAGACCCGGCTGATCAGCTTGCGGATGATCCGCTCCGCATGGAACAGGTAGGCGGAATTGGTAATGTCCATAATCTGCCGCGCGCCGTACTTTCCGGGTCCCTTTGGTGTTACAGCCAGAACATCTGGATGCTCCTTGACCAGCCAGGTGGGAACAGCATACGTCGGTGTTCCGACGATGACAGCAATCCCCGCAGCATGCATCGCATCCAGCACCCGGTCTACGGAGGTAAAGTCGAATACGCCGTTCTGCGGCTCATGCGTACTCCATGTGGATTCGGCAATGCGGACCGTGTTGATGCCCGCCGCCTTCATCATGGCGATATCCTCATCCAGCCTCTCGTAAGGCATATATTCATCGTAATAGGCAACGCCGTAACGAAGTTGATTCATCGTTGCTTTTACCTCCTTTATGGAAAATTTCTTGTCCTTGTCCTTGTCCTTCTCACTCCCTATATAAGTTGAACTTTATAGACATACATAGGGTAGAAGTACGGAGGGGACGTTTGGAACTGTAGGAGCGTAGCGTCCGCCTTTGTCTTCAGATGTTATCCGCTAAGCGATATAATAAAATACATCTGAAGACAACAGCGGCCGAAAGTCCAAACAGTCCCCGCAGTACGACCAGACCCTATTATGAACTTTTAATGTTCACCTTATATCCTCAACCCTTAATGGCGCCCTCAGCAATGCCCTGCATAATGAACTTCTGGAAGAAGCCGTAGATGACAATTACCGGAAGGGCGGTCAGCACCAGCGCGGCCAGAATGAGTGACCACTCCTTGTTGTATTCCCCAAACAACGTATTCGTCGACAGAATCAATGTGTATTTGTTGGAATCCGTAAGCATCAGCAGCGGCAGCAGGAAGTCATTCCAGATCCACAGGAAGTCGAGAATCGCGATGGTCACCGTAATCGGCAGCAGCAGCGGGAAGATAATCCGGAAAAAGGTCTGAAATTCACCGCAGCCGTCAATACGTGCCGCTTCCTCCAGCTCCCGGGGAATGGATTTCACAAAACCATGATACAGGAAAATCGCCATGTTAACCCCGAGGCCAATATAGATCAGGGCCAATCCGTAGGTGCTGCCGCTGACATGAAGGGCTTTCGCCATCCGGGTTAACGGAATCATGATCGAATGAAACGGCACCAGCATCGAAGCTATGAACAGGGAGAAGATGGCTGCGCTAAGCCTTCCGGAGGTCCGGGACAGCTTGTAGCCGGCCAGGGCCGCACAGAAGATAATGCCGCCGATACCGATCACGGATACAATGACCGAGTTCAGCGTGCTGTGCAGGAGGTTGATTTTATCAAAGGCCTGGCTGTAATTCTCGAAATGCAGCTTGGTCGGCAAGGCCAGGAAGGAAGAGAACATCTCGCCCTGTGTTTTTACGGAATTGATAATGGCCAGATAGATCGGAAAAAAGGAAATGAGCGCTCCGACCGAAAGAAACAGAGTAATGAGCAGGGAAGCTCCTTTTCTGAGTCTCATGCTTCCACCTCTTTTCGTTTCATGACACCAATCTGGATGAAGGTGAAAATCAGGATAATTACGAACAGAATGACTGATTTGGCGCTGGCATAGCCGTAGCGGAAGTTGTTGGAGAACGCCTCTTCAAAAATATTCATTGTGATGACCTGCGTACTGCGTCCCGGCCCCCCGCCGGTCAATCCATAGACCACTTCGTATACCTTGAACGCCCCGTTCAGTGTCAGGAAGAAGCAAATGGTCACCGCATGTGTAATCATGGGGAGTGTCACTTTTCGGAAGGTCTGGAACGGGCTAGCGCCATCAATAACAGCCGCTTCCTTAAGGCTTTGCGGCACACCCTGCAGGGCGGCCAGATATATAATCATCATATAGCCGACACCATTCCACAGCGATACGATTATGATCGAATAAAAGGATACCTTGGGATCGCCTATCCACAGCTGGTCCAGGAAGGACATGGCGGTTTTTTCGGCAATTTGCGGCAGCACCTGGGAGAACACAAAGGTCCACATGAAGGCACTGATAATCGTACTGATCATATTGGGCATGAAGAAAATAGTGCGAAAAAAGCCTTTAGTACGGGTTTTCGTCTCAATGAACACCGCCAGCACAAGTGCGAATACATTTTGCAGAACGATCATGAACAGCACATATTTCATCGTAAACAGCAGAGCATTCACGAAATCAGGATCATCACGCAGCGCCTCAATAAAATTGCCGAGTCCGATAAAAGAATAGTTGGGATTAAGCCCATTCCAGTCCGTGAAGCTGTAGTACATTCCGCCAACCGTGGGAATCAGCAGAAATAATGAGTAGATTATCAATGCTGGTGCGACGAAAGCTAGCAGTGAAAGAACATTCTTGTATTTCTTAATCGGCACAGTAACCGCCCCTCTCCCTCTATGTGGGCAGCAGCAAACAGGGATGGAGGAAAATAGGTTCTCCCGCTCTTCCATCCCTGAATATCCGCCGCAGCTTATTTATTGACTTTATTGAAGGATTTCCATGCTTTATCAAGTGCCTTCAGGACATCATCCTGCGACATTTGTCCGGCGTAGTACGCCTGCAGCCCTTTGCCTACCTCATCCTTGACCGATTGCGGAATAGCCGGGTCTTGAACAGACTTTCCTGCTTTGACATAGGTAGTAGCTTCAGTGATCCAAGGATAGCTCTCATAGGTGTGAACTGTGGATACCGGATTGAACTTAAGCGATTGGAAGAAGGCGTTGGATGCTTGATCGTCCAGCACATAGTTCAGGAAATCGAGTGCTACTTCTTTGTTCTTGCTCGTTGGCGATACGGCCAGCGATGTCGAGGCGCTCAGATTGATCAGAGTCGCACTGGCATCATCGTTGATTGGCAGCGGCGCTACCCCAAAGTCCAGATTCGGATTGGATTTGAGAATCGTTTCCGCATACCATGGACCCATCAGCCACATCGCTCCCTTGCCTGCAGCAAAGGCGGCTGCGCCGTCATCACCGCCAACCTCGGTAGCCTTGGCAGTGCCGTTCGCATTGATCAGATCGAACACATCAAAGATTGCCGATTTCATCTCAGTGAAGGAACCTTCATCCTTGTTCATCTTGTTCACAAATTCAGGATCTTTGGTTTTCATCATCCCGCCTACAGCCAGCGGCAGCACCAGCTGCGGAATCCATGACTCTTTGTACGAAAGTACAAATGGTGTTATTTTTTGGGCTTTCAGCTTCTCGATGACCGTCTTCATCTCTGTCAGCGTCGTTGGTGGGGTCAGTCCCTGCTCTTTGAAGATTTTTTTATTGTACAGGTAGCCCCAGGACAAGGTTTCCAAAGGCAATGCCACAACCTTGCCGTCCGTAGTGGTGACGGAAGGCTTCACACTGTCCAGCAGCTTGCCGACAAACGGCTGGCTGCTCAGATCCTCCAAATATCCGGCTTTATAATAGGACGGGATTTCGTTGACAGCATGAATGGCGAAAATATCCGGCGCATCATTTGAAGCAAGCCGTGTTTTAAGAATCTGGGAAGCGTTGTCGGCCGTAGGCATTTCCAGCTGTACGGAGACATCGATGTTCTTGTCCGTTTTTTCCTTCTTCACAAACTCGGCGATATAGTTATCGTATTGCTCCTTGAAGCGAGGCTGGGCGATGAACATCTTCAGGGTGACGCTTTTGGCGACACTGCCGGTGCTTGTTGTATCTCCGGATGCAGTGCCTGCATTACCGCTGTTGTTATTACCGCAGCCTGCAAGAAGTGTAGCGGCGAGAATCGTGCAGAGTAACCCTTTGCTCGTCTTTGTCATGCTGTAAGACCTCCCAATGTCTGTGTTTTGTTTACGCTTTCATTGTAACCCGTTTATGAAAGCGTTTAATTGGACGGAATTACCCTTCCGGATTGGACATTTTTAAACCGGCTTTCTGTCTGCGCATTTCTCCAGGCGCCACGCCAAAATGCTTCTTAAACACCCTGTAGAAATACCCCACATCCTCATATCCCGCAAGCTCAGCCACGGTCTTGATTGGAATATTCTCATCGGCCAGCCACTCCCTGGCTTTGTCCATCCGCAGCCCGAGTATGTAATCCGTGACGTTACAGCCATATTCCAGCTTGAACACCTTGCTCAAATACTCCTTGCTGACAAAAAAAGCTCTTGCCAGCCCCTCCAGCGTCACCGCCTCTGCAAAATGACCGTCGATATACTGCCTCACCTCTTCGAGGTTCAGCTTGTTTTTGAACTTGCGCTGACCGATCAGCTGCTCGAGGCTTGCCTCATAGAGCTCCTTCAGATAAGCTGTTATGCTCCCTGCCGAATTCAGTGCCGCATGTGGAATTTCCGCTTTCAGAGCATCTTCTGCAAGACCGTTGCCCCTCATGAGCTCCTTCAGGAGCAGCAGCATTTCACTGCCAGCCTGGCGGAGTGCGCCGGGCATAGGAGTTCCGCCAGGCTCCAGTTCTTTGCCGATCCCTTCCAGAACTGAGCTCACACCTTCAGCATTCAATTCATTGAAATGGACACGCATGAGCTGTTTATAAGAGGACAGCCACATGGACACATCGATGTCCAGCGCGTACGCACTTTGCCCTTGTGAAGCTGCCTCCAGCTCCTTCCGGCACTTGCCCAGCACAGCGTTCAGTTCCTTCGGATCAATGGGCTTCAGCAAGTAATCCACCGCCCCGTACCGGATAGCATTCTGCGCATATTTGAAATCATCGTAGCCGCTGACCACAATCATCTTCACCTCAGGAAACCGCTCATGCACAGCATTCATCAGCATCACACCATCGGCACCGGGCATGCTCATATCGGTAATGACAATATGCGGGGCCAGCTCTCCGATCAGGCGCAGCGCTTCCCGTCCGTCCTCCGCTTCTCCGGCAATTTCCATGTCAAGCTCCTCCCAGGAGCCGAACGTCCGCACGATGTCCCGGTTCCAGCTCTCATCATCCACCAGCAGCACTTTATACATCAATCGGTTCATTCCTTTCGGGGGGGTATAAGTTGAAGTTGAGAGTTCTATATTTCGGGCTCGGTCGTGACTGCGGAGAATGTTTGGACTTCCGGCCGCTGTTATGTTTGGATTTCCTGATTTGAACCGCTTGCTGCGGTAGAAATCCAAACCTAGCCTAGGCTTCCGAAGCGAGCTTTCCTGCGGAAAGCTTTTAGGCGGTCGCTACCGCTCCTCCAGTTCCAAACTTCTCCTCCGCCACTTCTGCCCCAATATAAAAAATCACAAACTCAATTTATTTGTTTGTTATTTAATATGGTATGGTCACGGTTATCGTGGTCCCCTGGCCTTCCCTGCTCTCAACGGAGATACCGTAGCTGTCGCCAAAATGCATCTGAATCCGCGAAGCGACATTACGCAGCCCAATCCGCTCTCCATGTGTCCATAAATCCCCGCTGCGCCGGGTAAGCCTGCCCTGCAGTTCAGCAAGCCGTTCCGGCCCGATTCCTACGCCATTGTCACGGATCATAATGACCGTATCCAGTCCGGCACAGACCACCTTAACCTCCAGCTCCCAAGGACCCTCCTGCCGTTCCAGGCCATGGAAAAAGGCATTTTCCACAATCGGCTGCAGACTCAGCTTCGGAATGAAGCTCCCCAGTGCCCCTTCATCCACCTCAAGACTATAGCTCAACCGGGCGGCGAACCGCTGCTGCTGAATCTGCATGTAGTTGTTCAAATGATTCAGCTCCGCCCGCAGCGGAGCCAGATCCTCCGGCTCGCGGATGATATAGCGGAACATATCGCTTAGCGATCTAATCACTCCGTAGCTTTCAGCCGGGCTGTTCTTGAACAGCATGCTGCCAATCATCTGTAGGGTATTCTGCAGAAAGTGCGGGTTGATCTGCGCCTGCAGCGCTTTGAGCTCAGCACTTTTTTTCTCCAGACTGATCATGTACTCTGTGCGGATATGCTCACGGATACGGTGCGACATTTGATCCAGCTTCGTCTCCAGCAGACCGATCTCATCCACACGGGTGGTGTGCCGTATCCCGCGTTCCTTCATCATGCCAAAGCCCTGAATCGAGCGGGCCAGGCTGACAATCGGGGTGGCCAGCCGCCAGGCCAGTATGACTGCGAGCAGAATGGCTACCACAACAGACACGGCACCAATGATGAGACCAAAGTTCATGGTCGCCAGCGCGCTCTGGTTAATGAAGCTGGTAGGGATCACAGTGACCAGCTTCAGACCCACCGGGTCGATGGTGTTGTAGAACACATACTCATCGTCGCCGCGAAAATACCCCTGGCTCTCACCCGTTCGCGCGATCCGGTCCAGGGTTGCTGCTGCCGGAGCGTTACCCCAGGGCTGGTAGAGTACCTTGCCGTCCGCTCCGGCAATAAAAACCGTATGGTCGTTACCGCGCCCCAGCAGATTCAGCGTCTGATCAAGCACTCCCCAGCGGATCTGCAGAGAAATCCCGCCCAGCTTCTCCTGGTTCTCAAAGCGGTTAATGCTGCGGATCAGCTGAAACTTGGCCCCATCTGTGCTGTCCGTGGTGATCATGAAGTCCTTGTCCTGATCGAACAGCAGCTTATATGGTGCCGGAATGGCAGCAGGGGATTCAATGTCACTCTGTGAGGCATTGATCGTGTACAGCTTGTTGTATTCCTTCAAATACAGCTCTACACCGACCACGTGATTCCCTGCCGAGTAGAACAGATTAGTCAAAGTATCAGTAATATTCCGCTGCGCTGTGAACTGGCTGGAGAGGCTCGCTTCCTCGGCATTTGCCAGATAATCGCTCAAATGCGGACTGATCAGCACTGTATAGATCAGATTATTCAGTTGGGCGAACTGGTCACCGAGATAGACTCCGGTCCATTTCATATTGGAAAGATTCGTGCTGATCACTTCAGCCTCCATCGAGCGGCGGCTGTTCTCTGCAGCCAGAGCTGTAATGGCGACGATGGGCACCACAGCCAGCAGAATCATCGTCAGAATAAGCTTGTTGCGGATACTCCGCCGGAATGGCTCCGACAGCTTCATCATCCATTTGGCAAACATTGTGTCCTCCAGCCCCCTTGCCTCACTTGCTGTAGTTTATCCCAAGAATGGAATTCTACCAATTGGAGACGGCTCGCCGTCCTTGTAGCAAAAAACTAACGCCCCGCATGTTCCGGACGTTAGTTCTTTAGAATATAGCTATGATCTAATCAACCCATCACAAGGGTATGAAAAGATTCCGCTTCCAGCTTGAAGGAAATTAGCGATGACCCGCTTTGCAGATGCAGCATCCGCGCCTCCCTATAAGGGTTGGCAATAACCAGCGTCAGCTTGCCCTCGGGCGTGCGGAATGCGACGGCATGTCCGCTCCACGGCCCCTTTAGCCCAATCCTTACCGAACCCGGCCCGGCAAAGCGGGAGAAATGCTTCATCACATAGTACTCCGGATTGCGGATGGTCTGCCTTGAGGCAGGATCAATGGTCAGCATGGAGTTCTGCTCCCAGCCCCAGGTGCTGCGCCCCTTCGGAGCAAGCGCCATATTCCAATAGATATAGGCGTTTACGCCGTTCATAAAATAGTGCTGGTACAGGCCAAATATATATTTGGCGTAAAACCAGGTGTTCTCGCCATCGCCGCATTCATTTTCCGTCTGCATATAGCGAAGCTCCGGGTAGCTCTGCACCGTACGCTGAATCGCATGCTTGCCTGCCCATTGATAGCCAACGCCTTTGACGTATTTATAAGCCTCCGGATCACCCAGTACCACACCTGCAAAGGCATCATAATCACTGGATTTCTTCTTCAGCCATTCATCCCACGGCTCCGGGGCATTGATCGTGCCAAGCCATATTTCCGTATCCAGCCCATGCTCCTCGAAGGCAGGTCCGAGATAATCGCGGATAAAAATTTTGAGCTGCTCGCCTGTCCAGACACAGGACGGGAACTTTTGGTCGGCAACTACCTCATTCTGCACATGCACCTGATGTATGGTAATCCCCTCTTGCCTGTAGGCTTCCACGAACTTCACGAAGTAGAGGGCATAAGCGGCAAGAATCTCCGGCTCCCAGCGAAGTGTGCCATAGTTGTAGGCTTTAGGGAATTTCATCCAGGTCGGCGGACTCCAGGGAGAAGCGAATAACTTCAGCCCCGGGTTCAGCGCGAGGGCTTCCTTGATATAGGGAATCAGCAGCTGTCTGTCACGTTCAATCGAGAAATGCTGCATGGCGTAATCGCCATCCGTTTCGTTCAAGCTGTACCAATCCAGCGCATAATCGCTGGCTCCGATAGGCAGCCTGCAGATACTGAAGCGCTGCTCTCCCTCAGGATGGAACAAGTTATGCATCACTCTGGCTCTCTCGTCATCCGGCAGATGGCACAGTACAGCATAGCCGAGTTCATTGAAGCAGCCGCCGAAGCCCTCGAGCGTTTGATAGATATCGTCGGTAACGGTTAGATTAGCCGGTGCAGCCCCCTCCGTTCCAGGGATTTCAGCCTCGGCTGCCCCGCGTTCGGTCCAAGGCGCATTTTCTGTGCTGGAGAACCATTTTAGCTGTATATTCGTCATCGTCTATACCTCCATTTGAGCATTGAATTCAGAAACTCATCTAATCTTTTCTGTGGACAGTCCTGCCCCAGATTCATGATTGCGCTTTCATTATAACTTGTCTTCATCACGGATGAAATGGACAATCTGGAGATCGGGGATTGGACTATTTTAATCCTTTTATTGGACACGGCCGCAAATCTGGAGTTTCTGTCCACAACTAACCCAAAAGGCAGCAAACCCCTGGTAAAGGGCTGCTGCCTTTTTCAATCCACACGAAGAGCTTAAAAGGGATAACAATCTTCTTCGGCTGTTATTTCGCTGCTACTAGAGCATTAAGCTCGCTTAGATCCTGAGCCAGATCCGCTTCGGTATATTTCCCCTGCCCGAAGCCGATCATGGCCCGTAGCGGCATATATTTCATCATCGCCAGGAACATCTCCGGATTATCCTCCATCGCACTTTCGAGCCCGAAAATACTGCTGAATTTCTTCGCGGTCTCTGCTGTAAGCGGATTGTCCAGGAGATCCCCGACGGTCGTATTCCGGTGAAAGCTTACTGCAATTTCCGTCGTGGAAGCCACTTCAAGTGTAGCATTTAGGCGGATATCGCGGGAGGACGCTCCGACCCCAATCCGGAAGGTTCCGCTCTCCACATGCCAATCCCTAAGCCCTACATTGTAGTAGGCAAAGGCGCGTTTATTCATTGTAAAAGAAACCTCGCGCGCTTCCCCGGGCTGCAGCGCCACCTTCTGGAAGCCCTTCAGCTCCTGCAGTGGACGGATATAGCTGCTCTCAACGTCACTTACATAGAGCTGCACAATCTCCTGTCCGGCCCGGCTGCCGGTATTCTTTATGGTTACGCTGACGTGCACCGTTTCCGTATCGCTAATGCTGGTTTTATCCAGCACCAGATCACTGTACTCGAATTCGGTGTAGCTCAGGCCAAAACCGAATGGGAACAGCGGCTCCAGCTCTTTTTTATCATAATAGCGGTAGCCGACGAACAAGCCTTCCTTATACTCGACCTTGTCCCCTTCACCGGGGAAATTCAGGAATGACGGGTTATCGCTCAGCTTCACCGGGAATGTCTCCGCCAGCTTACCGCTTGGACTTACAGCGCCGAAGAGCAGATCAGCAACCGCACCGCCAAAGGCCTGTCCGCCCAAATAGCCTTCCAGAACCGCCTTTGTCTTGCCGAGCCAAGGCATTTCTACCGGAGATCCGTTGCTAAGGACAACTATCAAATTCTCCTGCACCTCAGCCACCGCTTCAATCAGCGCAATATGGCTCGCGGGCAGCGACAGATGGCTGCGGTCATAGCCCTCCGACTCGTATCTGTCCGGCAATCCAAGGAACAACACTGCAACTTCTGACTGAAGTGCTGCCTCACGCGCCTCACGCAAAAGCTCCTCATTAATCTCATCACTGCCCAGCTCATATCCCTGCGCATACTGGAAGCTTGCGGAAGCTCCCGCCACCGCCTGCAGTTCTGCAAAAGCATCATCCAGCTTCGTCGGATTCACATGCGAGCTTCCCCCGCCCTGATAACGCGGCTTCTTGGCAAATTCTCCAATGATGGCAATCTTGCCTTCTTGGGCAAGCGGGAGCAGGCTGTCTTCATTCTTCAGCAGCACCATGCTCTCCCTGGCCACTTCACGGGCAAGCCGGTGGTGCTCCTCCGGATCGAACGAAGCGTTCTCCATTCGGTTCTCTGTCCGTTTACCAATAAAGCTCAGCAGCCGCTCCACCGCAAGGTCCAGCGTCTCCATGGACAGCTCGCCGCTGTTCACGGCGGCAACGATTTTGGCGTCGCCGATTCCGCCGCTTGAAGGCATTTCCAGCTCA
The DNA here is from genome assembly GCF_001909085.1 of Paenibacillus sp. P32E. NCBI lineage: Bacteria > Bacillati > Bacillota > Bacilli > Caryophanales > Paenibacillaceae > Paenibacillus > Paenibacillus sp. P32E. The sequence goes on from NZ_LVYY01000015.1 coordinate 140,364, forward strand.
AGTCCTGCCTGCAGCGCCTTCACCCGTTCGTTCACTGCTCCCCAGTCGGACACTACGAAGCCTTCGAAACCCCATTCGTCCCGCAGAATCCGGGTTAGCAGCGTTTCGCTCTCCGAAGCGTATTCACCATTCACCCGGTTGTAGGAGCACATGACGCTCCAGGGCTGGCTTTGCTTCACGGCCCCTTCGAAGCTCGCCAGATAGATCTCCCGCAGCGTCCGCTCATCAATGACGGCATCGGTAGACATTCGGCGGTGCTCCTGGTTATTGGCGGCAAAATGCTTCAGCGATGTACCCACACCCTGACTCTGCACACCCTGAATATGATTGGCAGCCATCTCCGATGATAAGTAGGGGTCTTCCGAGAAATACTCGAAATTCCGTCCATTCAGCGGTGAACGCTTGATATTCGCTCCCGGCCCCAGCAGGACGGCTACATCCTCAGCCTGGCATTCTCTGCCCAATGCTTCACCCACCCGGCGGATCAGCTCACGGTTCCAGGAAGAAGCGAGTCCAGCAGCCGAAGGAAAACAGGTAGCAGGCACACTGTTATGAAGACCCAGATGGTCGGCGCTTTCTGCCTGCTTACGTAGTCCATGCGGTCCATCGGTCACCATTACAGAAGGGATACCCAGCCGCTCAATGCCTTTGGTATGCCAGAAATCCAGCCCCGAGCAGAGTCCAGCCTTCTCTTCAAGCGTCATTTGAGAAATGAGGTGCTTTATGTCAGTAGTCATCATATACCTCCTTGAAAGTGCTTTCTTGTCTCCATTCTAATATACTTCCCGGCAGATTTATGGCAAAATCATTGTATTATTGGTATTTTCATTAGGTGTGAGGTGAGAGAATATGCTTGATCAACTAGAGGAAGGTGAACGGATTCCTTATATCTGCAGGTTGCTGTACGAGGCTTACCGGATACCGGTCATTTGGCTGAATACAGAGGGCGAAACGGAGCAGGCACTACCCCAGTTTTACCAAGCCCGGCCTCCCGCTCAAGACAGCCAGGGGCTGCTGGCAGAAGTTCGGGAGCATGTGCTGGATGCAGCGAACAGCGGGAGTGATGCAAGGACTGCTGCTTTGCCGCAAATCTGCACAACGGCATACCTGGAGAATTTCGTTGTACTCCCATTATCTGGTGAGCTGAAGCTGGCTGGAACCCTCGTGATCGGCCCTTCACTGTATACGTCCATGAACGAAGAAACCGCGGCAAGCCTCCTGCGGGACCATAATATTTCTTCTGGACAGCTGGAGGTCTGGTTGCAATATTACGACTTGCTTCCCGTACTGGACCGGATGCGGTTGTATCATGCGGCCATCCTGCTGTATACACTGGTAACCGGCCAAGCCCTAACCATCAACGAACTGCTGCTGGATTCACTGAAGCTCCAACCTGCTCAGCTAGAGGGCGGGGCACCTGATCTGGATCTGTCCTACCGCCGGGAAAATACCTGGCTGCACCATGACCCAAGCCAAGAGCGTGAGCTGTTCAGACACATCCGGAATGGAGACAAGGAAGGGCTGCTGCAGACGCATGCGGGTTTTAACGAAGATCAGTATGGATTGCTCTCCAAGAAAAGCCAGCTGCGCAGCAAAAAGAATCTCGCCATCACCTCTATTACCCTGGCAACACGCGCGGCCATGGACGGAGGGCTGTTCTGGGAGATTGCCTACACGCTGAGCGACTTTCATATTCAACACATTGAAGAACTGAAGGATATTCCGGCGGTGGACCGGGCCTTGCTAGCCGCGTTGTGCGACTTCGCCGATCATGTGAAAGACAACCACAGGTCCAAGCTGTCCCGCACCTCTGCGCTGTGCCAGAATTATATTTTCAACCATTTATACGAGGAGCTCAGCTTGAGCAAGCTTGCCGGGGTAACCGGGCTGAATGCCAGCTACCTGTCCCAACAGTTCAAGAAGGAGACCGGCCTGGCCGTCAGTGATTACATTCAGCGGGAACGGATCGGGGAAGCCAAACGTCTGATGGAGCTGCCGGGCATTACCCTCTCGGATATCGCATCCCGGCTTCATTTCAACGACCAGAGCTACTTCACCAAAGTGTTCAAGAAATATACCGGGATGACACCCAAGCAGTTCCGCCATGACCGGGGGATAACCTGATATTTTTCTAGTGATCAAAAAAATCCATTGCTAAAAGTAAAGTCAAAGCTGGGAGTCCGCTGGAGTTTCGTTACGTTTTCCGCATGTCTGAAGAATATAAAGTTGGGACTGAAATATCTATATCCCCGAGATATGTATCCACCAATTGGCTTATATCTCAGTTAACGTCTCCCGTATTTACTAAGCTTATTAAGAAGCTTCGAAAGTCCAAAAATACAAAGCAAAGTTATTCCTGCAACGATGGGCATTGATGAAGCAAATAACAAAAAACACGGTTGACTTAGAGCCGAAACCCCCATATATTATAATTAACTTCAGTTAATTTATTTACTGCAGTAAATTTAATTTCGGGGAGGTCTTTCATGATACACAAGCTGGCTAAAAGTCTTGAAACTGTAACGATTAAGCTGTGGCTGCTGTTTCTATTTATGTCTCAATCTATTTTTATCATCATGCAGAGTTATTCTATTCCACGCATAAGCCATGAGGCTGGTGGTCTCTTGATCTTTGATATGAATCCTTTGGGGTATACTTATGAATATACGCTTAAGTTTCTATCTCAGTTATCGGAAAAAGGCTACAACCTGTATCTTCATGTGCAGTTACCCCTCGATATTTTGTTTCCTGTCCTAAATGGCCTAACCGGATTATCTACTTTCATTTTACTGATGCGTCTACATCGTAAGGTGAAGCATACCTCAGCATTAACTGGATATTCTTCCTTTTCAAAAGCCGCATTATCTCTTCCCTTGGCCGCTATGTTCTTTGATTACCTGGAAAACCTCATGATATTCATAATGCTTTCGTATAAAGCGGCAGTTCCAGTAAACCTTGTATATGTTGCAAGTACTTTTACAATCATCAAAAGCATGTCAACTTCAATATTTTATATTGTGATTCTCGCGATCTTACTAGTAAACGGTGTAGCCTGGATTAGAAGCAGAACCAGGAAGGAGCAAATAGATGGAGAATTTCGGGATTAGGGAAAAAAAAGCAGCTCTTTTGAGGGTATCTATCCTGGAAGAGATGCTTCGTCTGCTGCAAACGAAAAGTATTAATGATTTAACCCTTGAAGAACTGTGTTCTAACATAAATACGACTAAAGTTACTTTTTTTAAGAACTTTAGCTACAAGGAACAGGTTTTAGATTACTTTATATGTAAGTGGCTTTATGATAGAAGTTTTGATATCCACCGCAAAAGGTATCAAGGTGAAGCAGGACTGTATAAAGTTTTTCAATCGATTTGTGATGACACGGTTCCGGGTAAAAAAATCATGATATCGCTCATTCAATATTATAGTAAGCTTACAGAAAAACCACCCGCTATCGAACCTTCACCTTACGAGTATTATCTGTTTAATAAGGAAGCCTTTGACCAAAAGGTAGAGCCGCTGAGCCTGCAGCAGGTTTTTATGTACCATCTTTCGGAGATTAAAACGATTCACCCTTCCCAATATAATGAATTTGTATGTCAATTGTTCGCTTTAATGTATGGTGTACCCATTCAAACCCATATTATGGAGCTTGATGATATGTACCCTTTCTATGAGGCAGGCATCAAGAGGATTGTCGGGGAACAGTGTCCACCTGTAACACCACTTTAGATAACACGCAATCACATGATCTTCAACAGGCAAATATAGCGGCGAAACAATGTTGTTTTATTATTTTTCATATGTTAATATTTTTCAAATAATAGAAAATAATAGAATAGGATAGACAAATTTTGAAAAGGCCTTTGGAGGATGGAAATGAGAGTCATAAATATTTTGGTGGTTATTGTTGTTATCGTTGCCATTTTATTGCCGGCATATCTATGGAACGAAGCAAAGAACAATTTCTCGCACAAAAGACAATATGAGAGGAATTGGCAATTGAAATTGCCTTCCAAATTCAAGGAACTTGATCAATATACAAATCAAGGTGGATTTCACGGGGATGGGATACGCTATACTATTTTTAAAACTAAAGAAAAACACTTTTCCTCAATATTAGAGTCAACAAGCGGAAGAAAGACTATTAATAAATATTCCGGGGATACTCTTCATGATAATGAAAGAGATATAAAAAAATATGTTGAGAATATATTGAAGCGCTTAGATGTTTCTAAAGATAAAATGCCAAATTTTAATCAAGTTTACTTATGGCAAGAGTTCAATTATGAATCTGATAGATTAGTTGTTATATATTTTCCAAACAGGAAACTTTGTTATTTTGTGGAAGAATTAAGATGAATTACATCATATACATACGCAGAAACCTCCCCTTTTGGAAAATAAAGGAGAGGCGTGGCTTGGCCCCTCCCTTGGTTGGACTTTCACCAACTAGATAAATGCGTACCTCAGGGCACGCCGCACAACAAAGAGAACAGTCCGCAGGCTGTTCTCTTTCGCTGTCTGCCTTAGAAGCAGGTGAACGAGCTAATCCGATTCAAATCGATACCGAAGTATCCCCAGAAGAAACCGAACCATCTGAACCCCGCAATCGAATTTCGCCCGACGAATTCCGGGTAGAACCAGAATTGCTCGCCGTTGTTCAGCCAAATGTATGTGTTACGGAACAGGCAGCGTCTGATCCCGCCGGGATCGACGGCAAATGTGGTGGCCGACATTTGCGGCACGAATTGCGGTGGAGGAGCCGTCGGCGCTTGAACGCCTCCCGGTGCACCTCCTGGAAGTCCCGGAGTCCCGGGACCTCCACCTCCCGGCACGCCAGGTCCGCCCGGAAACCCTCCCCCGGTTCCCGGCGTTGGAAAAAATCCCATATGTGATCGCTCCTTTCAATGAGTATGCATAATCATCATATGCATTCGCGGAAAGGGCGCTTGGGCGAATGCCCATAAAGAGTAAAGCACCTATCCCATGGGGCAGGTTCTTTTTATGGATTATAACTTCCGTACTGGCCTGATATACTTCAAAAACCGCTCCGGATCGTGATACACGTAAATGATTCTCCCAGGGGAAGTATCAAAGCGGTAACCAGTGTCTGCAAAATCAAAAGTTGCCATTCCGCTTTCCATCTTTTCCTCTACAACACGATTTTCGTGCTCATAATTGAATGGCCCATGTTCAAAAACAATATACTCGGCTTCGGGAACATCAATCATAAGCATTTGTGACGGTACTTCACCTGTATAATCCAAAGGAAGACGTACACCAAAACACTCTATACGTGGAATACCCCAATCACAGAGTCTGCCAGCCGGGTCATTAATGTAAGCCATAATCTGACCGCTGCCACCGTTAGATTCACTCCCGCCATCGTCATCCAATTTGCCCTTAATACTATCGAGTAAGCCGCAAATGGTTTCGCAGTCCTGTCCCGGAATAAGACTTTGCTTTTGCCAAAAATCCCAATACCCGTTACTCTCATAGTTTTTAATGTGCAAAAATTGGTGTGCGGGAATGGTTACAAAATAAATGTTAACCTCATCTGCAGATTTGATCATCCCAATCTCTCCCAATCCGAAAAAGTAGCGGTCGAAAGAGTTTATTTTTGTACGAAGGGCGACAGGCCTAGGCTTTTTTCGGTATTCACTTGGAGTTACACCATATGTTCCCTTGAAAGCCCTGGTAAATGCTTCATGTGATGAAAAACCATAATCAAAAGCAATATCCAAAATACTTCTCTCACTATCCCGAACCTCTTTTAGTGCAAAGGCTAATTTTCTATGCCGCAGATAATCCCTAAATTGCATACCCGATATTTCCTTGAATTTTCTCGTAGTATGAAATTCGGAATAACCTAACTTGCGAGAAAGAAATCGTAGCGTTATGGCTTCACTGTTACGATTCTTAATACACTCGTCAATTTCATTAACGATGATTTGGATTTGCTTGTGCCACTCGTGCATTCGACTGTTCACCTCGTTTCAACCACTCTATAGTCATTGTAGAGTGATGGATACTGCATTGCTTGATTCTACTTGCGGAAAAGAGACCATCGAATATGCTTTTGAAGAAAAGTTTTTGAAGAAAGTGTTAGTTCATTCAAAATCATGCTCCTAATTAGGGGTAGTGACTTGCCCCGCCGGAACAGTTAATTTCCTGCCCGCCCTTTCGACTGCTCCCGGACCAGTGAGAGGAATGCTTCCGCAGCCGGCGACAACGTCTCCTGCTTCCGGGTACAGACAGCAATCGGATTCAACAGCGAAGCGCCTTTGACCCTCACACGGTCCACTTCTCCGCGCTCGACATTGTCCCTTACGGCCAGGGAGGAGATAAAGATGGCTCCGTAGCCAGCCATGACAGCCCGAACCATCTCGTTCACCCCGTTAAATTGCAGACCGACCTTGGGAGGATTCACGTTCAAAGCCCGGCACAAGGAGAAAAGACGCTCCCGGGTAGAGCTTCCCTCTTCACGCAGAATGAAAGGAACCTTCATCATTTCCGCTAATGTAATTTCCTTCCCGGCGTATGGATGGTTTTTGGGTACAATAAACCAGAGCTCGTCCTCCAGAAGCTCCTCCCATTCGATACCCGGCTGCTCTTCCCAGCCGCCTCCGTAGACGGCTACCTCCGCATCATACTGCAGTAGCCCATCCACTGCTTCCCGGGAGTTGGCCGTGGTCAAGACCACCTCTACGGAAGGATGCTCCTGCTTGAAGAGAGCCAGCCATTCCGGCAGCAGCAGATTGGCTGGCAGATAGGTGGCGACGATCCGCAGGATACCGCTGAACCCGGCCTTGTATTCCCGGACCACTTCATCCAGCTCCCGCTCCAGCGCAAACAGCCGTTTGGCGTGGCTGGCCAGCATCTGCCCCGCATCGGTCAATAGAATGCCACGCCCCTTGGAGACCAACAGTTGGATACCCAGCTCCTTCTCCAGGTTGCGTATTTGGGCCGTAACCGCAGGCTGGCTGATCCGTAGTTCCTCCGCGGCGCGGGTGACTCCGCCTTTTTCGGCGATGGTGTGGAATATTTTAAGGGCGTGAAGATTCATAAGATAACCTGCCTTCTACATCAAAATTGATGAATAACGAAAATATATATATTTTTCTGATAAATCATTATGCTTTATTGTATGAGTTAGAGAAAGTTTTCACAAGAGTTCAACGTTAAATATAAAGGAGAGAAAAGTTATGCGCAAAACTAAAATCGTCTGCACCATCGGTCCCTCCAGCGAAAGCCCTGAAATGCTACGGAAGCTGATCCAAGCCGGTATGAATGTTGCCCGCCTGAACTTCGCCCACGGAGAGCTGGACGAGCACGCGGAGCGCATCCGGCGCATCCGGGAAGCAGCCAAAGAGCTGAACCAATACGTTGCCGTCCTGCTCGACATCAAAGGTCCGGAAATCCGCATCGGCAAAATGGCCTTGGACTACGCGGAGCTGGTACCGGGTGAAGCCGTGGTTCTGACCACCGAGGAAGTGCTCGGCACCAAGGACCGCATTCAAGTCACCTACAAGCAGCTGCCCCAAGATGTGAAGCCCGGCAGCATCATCCTGATCGATGACGGTCTGGTCCGTCTGGAGGTCGTACATGCCGAAGGCACCGAGATCACCTGCCTTATCAAGAACGGCGGCAAGCTGAAGCAGCGCAAGGGCGTCAATGTTCCCGGCGTCCAAACCAGCCTTCCCGGGGTAACCGAGAAAGACGTCCGGCACATCAAGTTCGGCATTGAGCAGAACATCGACATCATCGCCCAATCCTTCGTCCGCAAAGCCGAAGACATTCTCGAAATCAAACGTATCCTCAGCGAGCACAACGCCGGCCATATCCAAGTCATCGCCAAGATCGAAAATGACGAGGGTGTGGAGAACCTGGACGCCATCCTGAGCGTAGCCGACGGCCTGATGGTAGCCCGCGGCGACCTGGGCGTAGATCTACCGGTGGAGGACGTGCCGCTGGTTCAGAAAGAGATGATCAAGAAGTGCAACCTGGCCGGTAAACCCGTCATCACCGCCACCCACATGCTGGAGTCCATGCAGATGAACCCGCGTCCGACCCGTGCGGAAGCGGGCGACGTCGCCAACGCCATCTTCGACGGCACTGATTCCGTTATGCTGTCCGGCGAATCCGCTGCAGGCAAGTACCCGCTGGAGTCTGTCGAGACCATGGCCCGCATCGCCGCCCGCGCCGAATCCGCCCTGGGACTCTACGGCCGCTGCAGCTGTGAGGGTGACGGGGCTTCCACCGACGTAACCGGCGCCATCGGCGAAGCCGTTGCCCATACGGCCCTCGTGCTCTCCGCCAAGGCTATTCTCGCCTTGACCGAAAGCGGCTTTACCGCCCGCACCATCGCCAAGCACAAGCCGGCTGCACCGGTCATCGCTGTATCCACCAAGGAGAGCGTACTGTATGCCCTGTCCTTGACTTGGGGGGTAACCCCGCTGCTCCGCAGCGAGTCCGCTTCCAGCACTGATGCAGCGGTAGCAGCCGCCGTTGAACTGGCCAAGTCGGCCGGCTACGTGCAAGATGGCGACCTGGTGGTCATCACCGCAGGCGTCCCTGCAGGCCGCACCGGAACTACCAACCTGCTGCGGGTTCACCAAGTAGGCGAAGCGCTCTAAAAAGTAAAACAATCCGTAGCAGGAGCCTATCGCACCTGCTACGGATTGTTTTGTTATACCCTTTTTGTTTTACCCTGCGTCCCTATACAAGCCTTCCTGCTGGCACTAACGATAATTTACCGTCTTCCATCCGGTATACCTTATCGCAGTAGGTGAGCATCCGGTCATCATGAGTCACCATAATCGCCGCTTTATGGCGTGTTCTTACCTCATGGGCAATCAAGGAGACAACCTCATGGGCGCGTTTGGTATCCAGGCTTGCTGTAGGCTCGTCGGCCAATATGACATGGGGATCGTTAATTAACGCCCGGGCAATGGCGGTACGCTGTTTCTCGCCCCCAGACAGCTCCTCCGGGTAGCTCTTCAGCTTGGCGCCTAGCCCTAGTTCTTCAAGCAATTTTACGGCAAAAGCTTTATCAGCTGCGGCAACTTTTCCCGCCATCCGCTTCACCACAAGCAATTGTTCAAGAACATTCAGGTATGGAACCAAATTTGAAGCCTGCATGATGAAGCCAATCTCACGCAACCGGATGTCCGATAGTTGGTTGCCTGACAGCTTCGATATATCCTGCCCATTTAATATAACTTCTCCTTCAGTGGCTTTAAGCAATGCACCCGCAACGGATAAGAAGGTACTTTTACCCGAACCGGAAGGTCCCACTACCGCAACGAACTCTCCAGTTTGCACATTTATGGATACGTTATCTAGTGCTGGAATACGATTCATTCCTTCATTGTAATATTTTGAAGCCCCTGTAATTTGCAATCCCTTAGTCATTATTCAACCCTCCCAAGCGCTTGAAGCGGATCAATTTTCGAAATCATGCGTACGGACACCAAGGAACTAAGCAAGGAAATCACTAGTAAAATGATGGAATACGTCAATACCAGCTTGGTTTCAAGCATAAAAGGCATGCCTTTTGGCATGATTGCCGCTGTCGCATAAGTTAGGATTATGCCAACGATAATGCTAGAGAGCGACAATACAAACACCTGTGAGACGACGGCTTTGCCCAAGAACCCATTCTTAGCTCCGATAGCCTTCATGATTCCGAACTGGTTCGTCTTCTGCATTGTAAATACATAGAAGAACACACCAAGTACGAATGCCGAGATCGTAAGCAGGAACGCAAGCATCATCATGATCGTGCCATTCTCTTCTTTGTAACCGGGCATTCCCTGCACCGCTGCTGCACGGGTAACTGTTTCGGTCCCCGCCAATTCTTCATTGATGGCCTTAGGGTCAATATCCTTACCTTGAAGCATGATCGCATTAACTGGTTCCGTGACCCCTTTGTCTGAGCCTGGTGCTGCAAACGCAAGTTTTCGCCACTCTGTAATAGGTATGAAAACAGCAGATACATGGTTGTACGTCTGATTCTGGACAAAACCGGCAATAGTCAATGATTCCGTTGAACCATCCAGCTTGAAGGTGTCCCCAAGATGAAATCCCTTCTCTTTCATGGTCTTATTGACGATAACTTTCGTCATATTCTCGGTTGTCAGTCCCACACCTTCAATAATCGACGGCTCTAAAAAGCTTCCCGGATCAATACCAATAATAGCTATATCTACTTTATCCTCATTGACTGCACCATTTCCTTTGATTGCCGATGCCATGATGGTGCCCATTGGAGAAACGGCGCTAACATTCGGCATTTCTGTTAATTTTGCGGTCAACTCATTAGACAATAAAGACTTACTCATTGACGCTTTCGACCCTTGTTCGAAAACCACATAATCGGCCTTCATGGTTTTAAACGTCGAAGCCGCCAGTGTAGATAACCCATTCCCCAAACCCGATAAAACAAATACCAACCAAGAAATAAGCACAAAAATAACTGCAATCATCACAAACCTTGTCTTGTTGTGTTTCAATTCCTTCCATGCCAAGAACATAGTGTATCCCTCTCCTCCTCTTAAATAAATGACACAAGTGTCAAATTAAACATCTGGTATCTCTTTGTATTTTTGCTGACTTGTTATTAATATAGTATGAACCATTTTCGACACGCATGTCAAATATAATAAATGGAAATGGACCTCAGTCCCTTCCAGCTCCCCCCAGCCACATTTTGTACAATAGCTTACTCCACTCAGGTGTAGGCATGTTCAGCATATTAGGCGTTTCGATAAGGTTAAAATAGACGCCTATGATGACCGGAAGGGGAATGCTTGTTTTTAAGTGTCCCTCTTCCTGCGCACGGACAAACAATAGCTCAAGTTGATTCTTTAAAGTGATATGTGCTTGCTCAACAAATTCAAGATCACTCGCTGCCGCAACAGAATTGGCTATATTTATTTTATGAGCATCTCCAAGCAATTGGTGGAAATCAGCCTCTTCCAGATACACTGTAAGCAGATTCTGAAGAGCGATCATACCATCCGTCTCATCAATCGCTGACGCTTTTCGTAGTACATTTTCCATTACGCGCTTCATACATGCAGCAACGATCTCGTCTTTATTGGCATAATACTGGTATATTGTACTTCTTGCCCCAACCAGGTTCTGCGATAACAATTTAAGCTGAAACCCCTCATATCCGTGTTGCAGGAGCAACTGCTTGGTCTGGTCCAGCAACTCCGATTTGGTAAAAGCCTGCTTTCTTCCCATGTTGATCACCGCCCCTAACTGTTCAGTAGTCTCATTGTAACAAAAAATTACGCTTATTGTATTTTCCCCGTTCAAAACTCAACACAGTCATTGAAAATATGATTAGTATGAAATATCATACTATTATGTAGATTGTCTATCAAAGGAGAGATTGATGATGCATCAGAAAAAAGAGAATAGTCATGGATTCGGGCATGGCAAAGTGCTGGGAACCACATCAATGGGTGAGAGAGGACAAATTGTTATTCCAAGAGAAGCAAGGGAAGAACTTGAACTCAAGCCAGGAGAGAAATTCATCGTCTTCGGGAATAAGCGCAAGGGAGCCGTCATTCTGGTCAAAGCAGAAATGTTCAACAAATTTGCGGATTTCTTCATGAGCGCTTCGAAAAAGTTTGAAAGTATGGCCCAAGCGATCTTCGATAAAAACACTACTATTCCTGAAGATGAGGCTCATGAACCTGAGGTCGATGAAAAAGGACCTGAGGCCGACGAAAAAGGATGAGCGAATTCTTTAAATTGATGAAGGATCTCCGGTTCAGAAGAACCATGCGGATGATTTTTAAGTTCGCTTGGGATTTCTGGTGGCTGGGCAGGCAAAAGCATTTTATTTCGGGACGGCGCTTTGAAGCGAAAACAAAAGCCTTATATCGAAAACAGGCAACGTATTTTACGAAGACCGCCATGGATATGGGTGGTTTAATTATCAAGCTTGGGCAGCATGTGAGTGCGCAAGTGGATATTTTGCCGAAGGAAATGATTGATGAGTTGTCAAAGCTGCAGGATTCCGTAGATTCCGTAGATTTTTCCGAGATACAGCAGAAGGTAGAGCGTGAACTCGGAGCATCCATTAGCGAGATTTTTGCTGAGTTTAGTCCAACTCCTATCGCAGCGGCTTCCTTAGGACAGGTACATCGGGCGACATTACGGACAGGTGAAGACGTTGCAGTAAAAGTTATGCGTCCCGGGGTCGAGGACATTATCGCCATTGATTGGAAATCCATACAAGTTGCTATTCGATTATTAAAACGCTGGACAAAGATGGCAGACTTCATGGACCTTGATGCGGTGTATGATGAGTTCCACGACACCGTGATGGAAGAGCTCGATTACCAAAAAGAGGGACAAAATGCAGAGGAATTTCAGCTGCAGTTTATCCATCGGGATGATGTCGTCGTTCCAGCCATTCATTGGTCCTATACCACTTCTAAGGTTTTAACCATGGAGTTTTTGGAAGGCGTAAAAATAAACAATTTCGCCCAGCTTGATGCCTGGGGTGTGGACCGGACAAAATTAGCGAAGTCACTGATCGAAATCTTCGTAGAACAGATTCTATTAGAAGGGTTCTTTCACGCAGATCCGCACCCGGGCAATGTTCTCGTACAGCCTGACGGCACCATCGCATTAATCGATTTTGGAATGGTTGGACGAATTGCCGATGATATGAAGGCGCAGATGGTAGCCCTTCTAATGGCCGTGTATTTAAAAGATGCTCACGGCGCCATCGACGCCCTTACCCGTTTGAGATTTTTAAGACGAAATGGAGATTTAGAGGTATTTTCAAGGAATCTTACGTCATTATTTGAACAAATCAACGGGGATACGTTTGACCTCAGTTTTGTGACGTCAGGTGACAATGCTGAAGAATTAAGGGATTTCCTCTACTCTCAGCCCTTTCAATTACCTGCAAATACAACATTTTTGGGAAAAGCCATAGGCACAGTGTATGGGCTCTGTACGGGACTGGACCCTGAGCTTGATTTGATTGGGACCGTTAAGCCTTATGTTGAAGAGGTTGTGCGCAGCGATCTGCGGGGAAGTGTCTTCTCCAACGTTGTAGATGAAGGCAAGAATCTTCTCAAAGGAATCCTTCCTACAACCAAGAAGTTCATTTCGGCAGTAGATAAAATGGATAGCGGAAATTTACGGGTAAAGCTATCAAGTTCCTTTGAGAAAAAATTGATAGATACGCAAAATAAGAATACAGAGCGAATTATAGCAACCATCATTGGCGCAGTATTCCTTCTGACTGCTGCAAACATGTGGAATGAAGTGAGTCATATCGTTTCGTATGTGCTAGGCACTCTGGGGTTGCTCATTATGCTTAGCCAACTCAAAGTGAGAGAACGCCGCCGTGATGTGAGACATGCAAGGCAGATGAGAGCCATGCGTGAAAATAATAGATTGGAAAGGCCAAAGTTTAATTCGCATGAATAACTGCCAAATACAGAAGGAGCTGACCCAAAAGCCATCAAATGGCTGCTTGGGTCAGCCCTTTTTACCGAATCCTGGCCTTTAGAGGTGATTTTGACTTTTAAAGACTAATATCTCGTCAACGGCTTGATAATACCCGCCTGCCTTTCCAAAGGATTCCCTAAGCCTTGCGGCAACTTTCTTGAAAGATGAGTGGCCCATCACATGGTCTACAGCTTCACGCAGTTGATTTACGGTCAAATTTTGCATTTGTAATTGAATGCCTGCTCCGATGTTGGCGACTTGCCTGGCAACGACCGGCTGATCCGCGCTTTGTGGAATTACAACCAGAGGAACCCCATAGTGGAGACTTTCAACAGTACTGTTCATTCCGCCATGAGTAATGAATAATTTCGCGTATTGTAAGACATCCGTTTGTGGAACGTAATTTTTTACAATGAAGTTTCTAGGAACTTCTCCTAAATCTGAAATTTGAACCTTATTTCCAATGGCCATAACAATAGAATGATCTGTGTTCTTAAATGCCTCAAAACAAAGCTTATAAAAATCGATGGCTTGGTTAAATACCGTACCCAGTGAAATGTAAATGAGGTTCTTCCCCTTGATTGCCGGTAAGTCGAGGTTTTCTTGCGTGAATCTCGAAGAGATGGATGGACCCACAAATTTATAAGTTTGGTCGAATGCTTCTTCACCCGGTTGAAACTCTCTGGTTGTATAAACTATTGTAAGCGGCGCAGGATTACAAAACACTTCGTAAGGAGAATGGATCTCCACCTCGTATTTTTCCCTTATCATTGCCGTCAGGCTTTGAAATTTATTGTATATAGGTTTAGCTATTTCTGTTGAGACATCCGTGAAAAACGGTTCCAGCATGTTATCGAATGAATCTTTTGTCTGTGCAAAAGAAGTACACGAGTTGACTGCAGGAAGCTTAAGAATTTGAGCAAGTAAATGTCCGCAACCAAACATGGAATCATGGATGATGTAATCGAAATGCTCTCCTTCGATCTGTTCAAGAACGCTTGGTATGACGATATCTGCCGTAAGTAAAAGACCGTTAATTCTCTCGAGTACATAGTCTCTCCCGCCTGAGATAAAGGCTTTTATAAACTTTTGATCGTCAAATGTCCGTACCGAAGCCCCCGTCTTCTCCATACGCTCCCGGAAAGCTTCTACACAAAAGTACACCACCTCTTCCCCACGCAGAATAAGCTCTTGCACAATTCCGATCGTTGGATTGATGTGCCCCTCTGATCCGCCATTAATAAATAGAACACGCGCCATATACACCACTCCTCAGAGTTTTGTTAGCATATACTTCTTCGATTTACTTCGTGCACAACTAGCTTCGGAAGCATACGCTTAAGTATACTGTACTCTAGACCGGGTTAGAATTCGATGCACCCCAAGCAGTCTCGCCCGTTCCCTTATGATACGGTTCACCGCGCTGTCTGTAACGGCAAGTTTTAAGGCCATCCTGATAAAGAGTACGAGTGACGATTCCCTTCTCCTCAAATAAACGCAAGCGGTTTGTCAAAGCTTTCGGACTGATGGGCTGCAGCTTGCGGCGTAGTTCCCCAACTCAGGTTAGATTGTCTTCAAGTAATCAGACAGTGGCTGTTGGTTCCAGATTTGAGCTTCAATATATTCGATATAGGGGCCCATGCCTTCCCAAAGCGCAGTTCTCCCCTTATCTTCCGGCGCACCGTAAATATGCCTCAGCCTATCCAAGTCAGAGAGGGTAAAGATTTTACCGTGATACTGGGATTGATAATGAGCAGATTCCTTGTCCATTCCAAGCCAGTAGGTAACCATACTATCCGGATACGTGAAGCTAATATCTCCGTGCGAAAAAATTGTAAGCGGAACACGCAGGCTGCTTAATTCAAGGAAGGACAAGTTTTCTTCCATCCAATGAGAGTAGCCGAGTACTGCATAGAGTGGATAGTTTTCCTTGGGTTCTCCTCCCTTTGCTATAAATTCATTCTTCACCCATTGTTCAACCTGTCTTCTG
Organism: Paenibacillus sp. P32E; assembly: GCF_001909085.1. NCBI lineage: Bacteria > Bacillati > Bacillota > Bacilli > Caryophanales > Paenibacillaceae > Paenibacillus > Paenibacillus sp. P32E. The sequence goes on from NZ_LVYY01000015.1 coordinate 155,839, forward strand.
TTATTCATATATTGAGCCGGCTCCTTGAATCTATCAGCTAATGGGTTATCCTCATACAGAGACTCCATAACGGCAATCGCTTCTGCATCGCATAATGCGGATAAGCTGCGGAACGGCGGGTCACCTTGTCTGTAATAATGCGTCAGATATGTAATCATGATTGTTCCTCCTTAATGACTACTCCCAGCATTGCACTACGCTTCAGTACATGATACATTTCCTCCAGCATGACTATCGCCTCGTCAATGGTCAGTTCGTGCGAATTCATATGGATCATGACCCCAATTCCTAGCCAATACGCCGAAAGCTTCTTAAACAGTTCCCGAGCCTTAGTTGTGTTCATGGTACATAGCTGTGGGTCGAGCTGTAAGAACGCATTATAGATCTCCTCCGCAATGATGTCATTATTGTTCCTGGTGTAGTCACTGCTGTAATCGGACAAAAACAATAAACGAAAAAGCTGCTTCTCGGATTGAGCAAAAAGCAAACAACCAACCGCCAAGTTCATAGCAGGCTCATTTTTTTCATTGTTGTAGCTTTTGATCTCTACTAAAGCGTAATCAACAGCACGTCTGAAAACATTCTCTTTGACCTCTTCCATGCTCCTGTACAATCGGTATACCGGTTGAGTAGAGCATTTCAGTTTTAGAGCGATATTTCTGGCTGTCAGTATCCCGAATCCCTCTTGTCTGGTCAACTCAAACGCTGCATTGGAAACCTGTTCTTTAGTGACCTCTGCTTTTGGAGGCATTTTTTCCAACTCCCCATACAATAAGTATATAAAATAACGAATGTTATATAACGTACGTTATTATCGTTTCAGCAAAATGTCAATATGATTTTTTGTTCCGGCAAATACAGCAGCAGAGCAGTTTCTTACGGTAAGTATACAGAAGTTCTGGTATCTTATTGTTTCGTACAACAAACAAACTCGCAAGTGCCTGTTTACGCAACCTTTTACATTGAACGTGATCCAATCTCAGTCAATGGTTGGCATGATGTAAATACAGGCTCGTGCGAGCTTTTTTTTAAAAACTTGCCCCTACTTATGATACGGTTCACCAGAATGTACCTTAAACTATCTTACCTGTTATCATGACTTAAGGTCAAAAATCCCCGTTCCCACAATACGCCACTCTGCACGTTAGCTGAATAGGCAGCCGATGATCTCGGCTGCCTATTGTCATGGTGCTAATGTAACCCGTTAGATGCTGCTAATGACACCAATTTCATAACAGGCGGGGTCTGCCTCTACCGGAAATTTTCTACACACTCATGCAGAAAAGCGTCTAGCGTGCGCGGCTCTCTGCCGAGCAAGCGCTTCACAGTGTCATTTGGAATTTCTGGAATCACCGTAGACATGGTTTGAATTTCCACAACGTGGTTCGCAAGCCAAGGAGGCATATGCCCGTATTCGATAAGATTATGGAGTAGTTCTTGGGGTTCCATGTTGATGTAACTTATCGGCCGATTGAGCAGAACGGATAGTTGACCCGCGATCTGGGGATAACTGAAAATCTCCGAACCCGTAAGCGTATATATTTGGCCCGATACCTCAGGGTTGGTTAGAGCTTCTGCGGCAACATCTGCGATATCGCGACAGTCAATGAAGTTACACGGTGAATCGCCCATGGAGCCGAAGAAAACATTTTGGGCTGTAACCGTTGGTGCAAGGCGCATTAAGTTTTGCATGAACGCATAGGGGCGTAACACGGTGTGAGTGAGACCTGATTCCCTCAGCACTTTCTCGATTTCTTGATGCCAGCCAGCGACTGCTACTGGAGAGCTCTGCTCAAAGGCAGGGCTGGATATTTTCACGATGTGTTTGATTCCAGATTCGGCTGCAATCTGAATGATTGAAGTTTCCAATTCGATTTGTCTTGGACTGTTGGACATGGCGAGAAAGAGCTGGCTGGCACCTGTAAACGCGCGGCGGAGCGATTCGGGGTCAGCGGCATCTGCCAATGCGACCTCGATAGTCGACCGGCCTTTTTCTCCGATCTGATTACGCAACTTCGCTGGCTCTCTGCTCAGCGCCCTGACGGGCACGCCAAGATCAACCAAACGTTCCAAAAGCGCACTGCCTATCGTACCTGTTGCTCCCACAATAACGATCATTTTTTTATTCTCCTTTTGGATGAAAAATTAGTTGTGACGGCAAGACGCCACCGCCATGTCACTATCGTACTTGCTATAAATCCGGACAACGGGAAATCGGTCCAGACGCGATCGACCCAGGCCAAGTGGTTGCCCGGAATCCTAATTTCTAATAAATCAGATGTTATCCATGCGGCACATAGGCCACATAAGGACCCGGCCAATGCGAACCCCCCTACCACAACCAAGTGAGGTGCACCGATGACCCATCGCATATGGCCCACTCGGCTGCGTAATAAAAGGCCAATTATCAAGGCCATCAAGGCCGATGCACCGCCGATTGTGGTTAATGCCCCTATTTGAAGCCCCCTATCAGCAGTAACCAATCCCCCAATACCTGCCATGATGGCAGGAGCAGCATAGGCCATTACAACTTCACGCCACAGTACAAAAGTCTTTTTCCTGGAACCAACAGTCTTGATACCGTAAACATCATCTGTCTGATTCGGGCATTTCATCTGGCTCATTTCGTTGCTCCCTTCTTCTAAAAAATCATTCAATCGATTGCTTCCAGCAAATTATAATTAGGAACCTAACTATATAGGAGTAAAAATAGGCTAGCATCACTAGCCCATTTTACTCATTACTGATGTTTCCCTTTGGTTTCAAGCTTCGTTCGTCCGTAAGTGCAGAGATGCCTTGTGTAACCCGGCCTAGCAAGTCGAGAAATACGCTGCGCTCATCGATACTGAGTAATCCCACCATGGCTTCCAGCCAAGCGAAATGCTCAGGAGCCATTTCACGCAGCTTCTTCGCTCCTTCTTCCGTCAAAAGGACCGATCTCTGACGGCCATCTTCTGAGCTTAATCGCCTAGATACTAGGCCATCCCGTTCAAGAATGTCGATCAGACCTGTCACTGTAGCACGTGTAACGCCTAGATGCTCCGCTAATTGCGATGGCAACTCTTCTCCTTCGTAATCTTCAAGATCTGCCAATAAACGATATCGACCTGTTGATAAGCCGAATCTAGAGAAATGAATCTCCGAGGCATGCCCAAGCTGGGCTCCCGCTGCCATTAGCCTAGACGCTACGAGTATAGCCTGTGCGTCTATATCTAGGTTATAGCGGTCAATCTGACGCTTGGATTGTACAAGCGAGGGAATAGCTTCAATGTCATTTATTATTTTCTTATCGTTGGTCATACATATAGTATGGCTCCTAATCACTTTCGTGTCAAGCAGCTAGCTTTGATTCATGAACATAATTGTGGAAATGCCATTTTTCCGATGCAGATCAGGCACTTTTAACATGCCGATGTCCACTAAATGTTTGAGTACGAAGGCACGTATTATTCCCGACGCCATGCAGTTCTGTGACCAGTAGCGCACATATTTATGCGCATGATCGGGTTGTCCATCGAGGTTCACTTGATAAACAGCTTGATCCAATTTCGCCGCAGCTTCTTTGATTCGTTCGGACGGTTGCGGAATCGCCGCACGCAGACGTTCTCCTGTTTGCTTATCCTTGCAATAAACAATGTTAACTTCAAGGTCAGATTCCGTTCGCAGTAAATATTGTTTGTCGAAAAGACGGCGATAGGCGTCAATGTTCACATCGTTCTGTGGTAAATCACCTTTGATCACATGCATCAGACTGACAAAATCCGAACTCAGATTATCTCGCCAACCGCCCTGTCTGCCGCACCACCACGTATCGACCTGCCATACCCTTAGTGCATGTTCATCGGAATCCCGATTCATATCGCCGCAATAATAATATTGTTTTGGATCGAAACTGACGTCAAACTCTCTGTGGATCGTTGCATGAGCAACGTAATGGCCGCCATCTTTTCGGCTGACGGAAACCTCTTCATGGCTAATCTTATTGTGTTCTTTGAAGCTCAATTGATTACCAGCATACGGAATGAGGCTCCATAGCAGCAGATTGACATCGCCGCCTGGAATGTAGACACCCGTCTCTTGGAACACTTCACCCATCGAGAAAAATGTCTTGAAATAATGCTCGACGGCAATCTCCGCATATTCTTTGTACAATGAGTGTAATATCTCGCTTTTTATAGAGGACGGATCTTCGATGTACATATTGGTACGATACTTTCCACCCGGTAGTTTATCCATGAAACCGTATTCTTCCAGTGATTCGATTTCATCCTCGATAAATACAGGTGAAATGCCCAGTTCTTCGGCGATTTCATTAACCGTGAGCGGCTTGTGATACGTTGAGAAAGCGATGTTTTGTCTGATCGCCGTCGCTAAAAAGTCGGCGGTGTCGCCTTTGTTTCCTGGGGATCCGCTATGCCCTAAATTTGTCATACGAATCGGATTAATGCCCAGATTACCCATCGATCGAATTGTGTTCATCTTGTGTTTCAGCTCCTTTTTTGCTTCAAATAAGTGCCATTTGATCGTGCCGCCAGATAGACCCATCTCAGCCGCGATTTCGCTAATTTTCATTCCACCGTAGTAGTACTTGACAACGATTTCCCTTTGCTGGTGAGATAAAAATGCTATTTCCCGCCGCAATGCGCCAGCCGTTTCTTGACGGATAATCTCGCCATAGCCCTCGTCTCTGGACATCACCTCACTATCATCAATCTGCATTTGGTTGGAAGCTTTCACTTTCTCTCCTACGAATTTCGCCCACACATAATGCGCAATCTTAAAGACATAGCTGTTCAGATCCAATAACTCTGTCTTTTTGAGAAGTGCTTGGTATACTTCCAGCGTAATTCTTCCCGCCAGCTCCTCGGCTTCGCCAATCTTTCCCGTCTTGTTCAAAGCAAAACCATATAGCGGCTTGATGTAATCCTTGATGACACGATCAGCATGTTGTTTATTCATGTTCTAAAAGCTCCTTGTTATCGAGTGGCACTCCAATATATACTGCAGCGAAAACGAAAAAGGTTGGGTGGTTTAAGAAAACTTTTTGTTTCGGACGGATACGGAGTGTGATTTGGAATAATATGGAATCCTCGCTCTTTTGCACGCTCATTTGACCAGAGAATTAACTTGCTCCCAATACCCCGCACGCATTTGTACCCATTATTCAACAAAAAGCAGCCGGCAAAAAAAAGGCGGCTGCCTAGTTGTGTTTATTCCACTATCGTTTCCCGTTAGAGCTTAATCAAATGACGAACCATAATCATCGCTTGTTTCTATACAAGAGTCCCAAACAAGTAAACTGCAAACACAATAATACTAAGAATCAACATAACTCCTCCCACCCTATAACACAAAGAAGTTCCAAAATGATTATGATATTTTTTCGAAATGATCACTGCCGGTAACCAAAATACAATAGCAGCCATAAATGGAATGTGATACCCCTCGGTTTCATTCGTATATATATCCCAATTGAATAACTTAAAAAGATAATGGCTAAACATGAATCCGTTTTGAAATTTAAAATTAAATAAGAACCCTAAAGCTAAAACAACTATTGCAAATGAACCCGTACCAAACGGTCTTTTTATTGCCACTTCATTTCACTCCCCTGCAAATTGTTGCCCCTTGGCTACATATTGAAAGTCTTCACTGAATAAAAATTAAGCTAGAACAGTCTTTAAGCCATGTTCACCGCTCTCCATATCATCCTCAGCGGGGGAATGATTAACCTATATGGCGGATCGTGTGATAGGGCGTGTTTTATCAATAATTATAATTTATAAATTCACATCAAAATAAAGGGTTCCACATATTATACATGACTAATATGCGGAACCCTTATGCTTAATTATCAACCTAACCCTTCAAAACCAAATTCAACTTCCTTTTGCGCTGCTTCGGTGGCATAACCTTGCCCAAAAAAACCGTTTAGGAAGTATTGCCCTCGTACAACTAAATCCGCCTGCAGATACAACACTTTAAGCAACACACTTAATTAGGAACCCCATTAGTTGAATTAATTACTCCCAGTAAGGAGTACCACTAAAGAAAAATTTTTACAATAGAAACTGGTAACCACTCACTAGCTTTTATCTGTTGTTCAGTGGGAGACTTAATAATGCAAGATTCAATCATATATTATATTCTTTCCTTCTTCAGTTAGCTTTTTTAAAGATATAAGCATATGATTTATTTCATCATCGGAATGTCTTTCCCATGAACTTAATTCAGCCAATATTTTCAATGGCGATTTAGACCTATATGAACGTGTTGGGTTTCCAGGGAATCTTTTATCCGTTAAGTTCGGATCATTTTCGAATTCACCTACTGGCTCTACAATATAAATTCTCTCTTTTGATTTAGATTTTGCTAATTCAGCACCCCATTTAGCAGCGTCTAATGTTGCAGTGAAATATATATGATTAGATTTTTTATCCTGATAATTGGATAAATACAATGGTTCAAGCAAGTCTCCGATTTTCAATTCTGCTTTAGTACCATGAAAGAACGGACCTGGATCTAAGATGTTTTTTTTGTCATTCATATATGGCACACCCCTTTTTGTTTTAGACTTTCGTATAAGAGTATAAGGCTAAAGGGGGGCAAAAAGTAGTCTATAAATAAATTCCAAATGAGGTTATAATATAAGTAGAGAGTATGATCTTTGGTATTCCAACAGCCCGATCCTCACCATATCCCTCGACAACACCACCATTAAAGGACTAGGATTCCTCTTCTTTTCGGCAAACATCTTTTTTAATTTCGGTAACAATAACAAAAAAGAACGCCTCTGTAATCGACCATTAAGGAGGCGCTCTACTATGAAGTTATTTTATAGCTATAATTAAGAACCTTTTAGAATTTGTAATAATTCCCTTAGGTGTTTGATTGTTTTCAATGAAATCATTTAGAATTTGAAAGTCCTTGTCCTCATAACCGAAGTGGGGAATAATGGGTGTGTGTTTAAGCAAGAACAACAGATCTTCTGGTCTGTGATAGTAATCTACGGCATTGTAATCGAAGGATTCTACGGATTGAAAACCCGCCTCTTTAAGTTCCCTTATATATGTCTCTTTTAATGTTCCATCGGCAACTCCAAACGCCTGCCCGCGACCAAAGGCATTTTTTAAATCCAGCTTATCCCCTTCACTTACTTGCTGCGTCAAAAAAGTTCCACCATTCTTTAATACCTTAGCCACTTCATTGGAGAAGAATGGCGCGTGACAACACGAAACAACGTCAATCGAATCAAAGGAAAATTCCAAATACAGAATGGAATGAAGAAGCGATGGATAGTACATTTTCTCCGCCCCCTGTTCCTACATCCAGAAGAACATCCGTGCCTTTAGACCTTCTTATCACTTCCTCATAAAAATTCCACTCTATCCCTTCTGACGTTACCTGCAATTTACTAAAATCCCAACCATTAATTTTGCCGACTTTATCATAAAAATCTTTATATTCTAATTCATTCATGTTCAAATCACCTCTACCGCTCCAAAATGGGATGACTAGACTGACTATTTTCTCACCAGCAGCAACCATTTGTTCATCTAGGGGTTTCCCGTTCGAGAGCTCTATCCAGATCATATGATGCTTCAATAATGGCTGGCTCCAAATTACTGAGCCATTCGGAATACTCTAGATGTGTTGCCATGGATGGATCCTTCCTTAGCTCCTTGCATCTCTTCAAATTCTCTTTCCATCCGCCACTAAGATGTGAAATTCCCCAATCGGCTGCTTGGCTTTTAGACAGGACGACCCCTTCCTCCCACCAAGCTATAAATTTGGAAGTTAAGAGGAGCCAGTCGATGGAATGAAGGCTATTTCCCTTGCCAAACTTCCGCATACACATGGCATACTCCTTAAAAAAGCTAATGAACTCTTCCCTCGAGAACGATGGAATATGGTCTAGATCGGACTCACCATACAATAAGATACTCTGCTCCTTGATCGTGTATAGGGTGAACAGGTCTAATTGATTTTCGGTCCAGACGGATTCGCTCTTTGTTCCCCACCACAAGCCACTGCCCGTTTCCCCGCTCAGCATATTAATCGTAAGAAAGGCACCCTCAAGCATATCGGTGTAGAGGCTCAGGATTTGTTTATCGGCGGATCTTCTAAGCAGGGATGATCTATAATTGGATCTTTGTTTGTTTAAAAGTTCGATTTCGTCTGGGCTAAGGTCCTCTCCAATGATGACGAGAAAATCCAAATCCCCGTATCCGGGCGATAAATCATTGTGGATGGCCGAACCGTAAAGGTAAATACTTCGCAACTTTCTATCAAGAATGGCTCGGATATCATCAACAAATATGGACAAGGTTTGTTCAAGTATTTCGTCTTCAAAGGATTGCGTCAACATTAAGATCGCTCCATTATTATTTTAATTTTACATTCCCATCTTATGTTATATGGTTGAGCTAATGGGGACACTGAATAAAAACACAGCCTCGTCCCACTTTAACGATTTTTTAGCCATTGAAGTATAGAAAATACCTTGTCTTAGCCTAACCCTTCAAAACCAAATTCAACTATTTTTTGCGCCGTTCCGGTGACATAACCCTGCCAAAAAAATCCGTTTCGGAAGTATTGCCCTCGTGCAACTAAATCCGCCTTTGAAGCTTGACCATACATTCTTTCGTTGTCGCAGTGACGTACTCCATATAATTCACAGAGCCGTTAAAGTTCAAATAAGCTTCATAACGCAAGCGGATTGCGGGTAAAGCAATTAAATCCAGTACACTATCCTTTGGAACCCACCTGCACTCGCTAGTTTCATCAGAAGTAGTCAACTCTCCACCCACAGCTTTGCACACGAAATCAAACATGACCTTCGTAGGAACATCAGTCACACCGTCATACCACTTATGGACTGCTGTATTCGAAATAACACTAATTAAATGGCTAACAGTGGCGTCTATTCCACTTTCCTCTTTGATTTCACGAATCACGCCATCAATGAGGTTTTCTCCAACCTCAGTTATCCCACCAGGAAACACCCAACCATCGTCATGGGCTTTTACTAATAGGATATTTCCATTTCCACCTTCTACAATTCCGCCTGCAGATACAATATGTGTCGGAAACGCCATTTCACGACCTCCTAATACGGTGAAGTTGTATATTACTTCCACGTGTTTCCTGTACCTTCCTGCTTCGTAGATTTATATGCTACTTCAGATTTACCCCTCTCATGTCCCCATAGCAGTTAACGATTTGTTTCAATCCGTCGAGTGTCTCCCCAAAGTGCCGGTTTGGCCAGCTTCGTAGCGAAACTGCGGTTCGTTTATCAGATACAAAAAGGAGCCATAAGGCTCCTTCCATATAACCAATCAAATTTGAGTAATGCTTTACTCTCCACTATCCTTACTGGCTGAAATAACTTATTCAAGCCACTCAGCTGCCGATTATATCCCGAATGCAAAACAACAGTAAAAACGGTCCATTCCGATGCGACCAGCTTGAGACTGTGCTGCAGAAGATCCGGAAGACACGGGCCAGAAAGGCCTCCCGGCCAGGCGGGTTAATTAGTGATTATGTCATAAACCTTATTCAAATTCGTCTTAAAGTATGTAGTAAAGTACCAGTTATGATACACTTCCGGTATATCAATCTCATCAATGCTTTGCTTGTTTTGAACGGCTTCTGCCACGATTTCCATTATATAGGTTAGATATCCCTTCACTTCGTGAAGCTCTTGCAAAGAGCATACTTCGCCATGTCCCGGTACGATCGCTTCTACATCCAGCAGTTCTACCTGCTCCAAAATATTCAGCCATTCCTGAGGATTTGCATACGCCAAAACCGGGTGATGCTTTGAGAGCACCAGATCCCCTATTATGAGAATTTTGTCTTCCGGAATGTACACGATTCCATCACTTTGCGTGTGCCCCCCGCCAAATGTAAGGAGCACAATACTACGATTACTGCCATGTATGGTCATTTGTTGATCAAAAGTTATCGTCGGCAGCGAATGTACCAGATCGGGGAGCATCTTCATAAACTCACGGTCACTAGCATTTTCCCATTCCATTTCCTTTTTTAGCTTCTCATCTGTCTCTTGTTGTATTTGCTCCTCAAATTCTTCGATAGCCTGAACCATCTGCTCCGTGTTTTCCCGATATTGGGCTAACCTGTCTCTGGCAAAAGTATTCATAACCTCACGGGTTGTTGATGTTGAAATAATCTGTGCCGCAGGTAGAAACACTTGATTTCCAGAGGTATGGTCACTGTGCCAATGGGTGTTGATTACATAGGATACGGGGTTTCCCGTAAGGTACTCTGCGGCTGCTTTCAAATCCTCTGCAGCCTGTATTGTCGAGAAAGTATCCACGACAAGAGTAGTATCCCCTAGATCAATGATTGCTGCATTTCCCAAAGAACCGGTACCTGGAACCGCAATCGCTGCAATTACACTATCAGCGACATGATTCAGCCGAAAGTGCTCGGAACCTCTAAATGTTTCTATCCTATTTTTCATACTCACCTCTCCCTTCCAATATGGGAATAGATTATATGCCATATCCATGAGGTAGACAATGATTTTTTCCGGGAAGCAGGCGCAAGATAGATTCTTCAACAACCCGATCATCGAGCACGATATTCATGAACCGATCATTTCGCCAGAACTGCGCGACGTAGTTCCGGCACTTTTCCAGAAAAAAGTCCTTCTCACCTCCGGCGTACCTACGGCTGGATTGCTAAAGCTGCTACTGGTCGGCTGCATCCATGATGCTCTTTTTCTTCAGGTCTGTAGTCAGAGCGGCGCCACCCGGCGCACGACCTGCAGTGTCAGAAGGAAATAATGTATTAGACTGAAAAATAAAGTGTTAGAATATTATTATGGTACAATTTGGATAGACAGGCACTTTCAAAAGGTTGATGATGGAAATATAAAGTTATCAGATTAGAATAATCAGGAGGGATAGGTTTGGGTATTGGTATTATTGTTATTGTAGTATTCGTATTTATCGTCGCCAAGGCCATTCTGAAAGATAACAACAATAAACGGGGCATTAGCGGGAGGGACAGGAACAACTCCGCCGACAGTTTCTTCTTCACGGGAACGGGAGCCGACCTAACCCCTGGTGACGACAGCCACAAACATCATTCCGGCCATCATCATAACGGGGACAACGGAAATAGCGGCCACAACAACCATAACCACGGCGGGAGCAGTTGGGACAGCGGCCATGGCAGCCACGGTGGCTGGGATGGCCGCGGTCATAGCGGCGGACACGACAGCGGCGGCGGCGGTGGTGATTC
>NZ_LVYY01000016.1:0-127578 GCF_001909085.1 Paenibacillus sp. P32E
GCGGTAAATACCCTTTCAAGGACGTCCTTCATCCGCTCAGAACGAAAGCGATTGAGCGTGCGAAAATTCGGACGTTGACGTCCAGCCAGCCACATGAAGGGAATGTTTTCTCGGACCGCTTTGGCGATTTGCCGGGAGGAATAGACTCGCTGCGTATAGGCATAGATAATGACTTTGGTCAGCATTTTAGGATGGTAGCTGTCGCGGCCACCGCCAGGGTAGGCCGCGTCAAAGAGGGCGTCGTCGAGTCGATTTACGGCGGCGTTCACGACACGAACGAGGTGATTTGGTGGGATATCTTCTTCTAAATCCATTGGCAAGCAAAGTGGGTCCATGGTATATTGAATGTACAAAAGAAACCCTCCTTTGAAATGGTTGGTCGCACTTCCATTTTACCAAAAGAGTGGTTTCTTTTTTGCGTTTTTATAAATATTGTAGTATGTTTCCCGCTTAAACAGCGGAGAGGACGGAACGATTGTGGAAAAGCGATAGCGTTCGCCTTTGTGTCCGGATTTTCACCGCTAAGGGGAATTAAAAAAATCTGGACACAAGAGCGATTGGAACAACGGTCCGTTCGCGGAGCGTCCTCACGGAGCACAACGTTTGTCCGACTCCAAAAACAAGGGATGTCCCAAGTAGCCATTTCATGGCTTATGGGACACCCCCTTTTGCAGCAGCAGGGAATGAAGAGTGACGAAAAATTAAAATCACTCCTGGCCTGCTCTCTGTGATACAATAATTTAGTCTGTTTTTTAAGGAACCTTGCAGACTTCGGAGTCATGCTCCATACCGGAGCCAGCTTCGGGATTGACCGTATTTGAGGAGGAAATCAGCGTTAATGAAACATGCACCCTTTATAGCAGTAGAGGGCCCGATCGGGGCCGGCAAAACAACCCTCGCCACGATGCTGGCCAGTGAACTGGAGCTACCAGTGATTAGAGAAATTGTGGAGGAGAATCCGTATCTAGATAAGTTCTATCAGAATATGGACGACTGGAGCTTTCAGCTGGAGATGTTTTTTCTCTGCAACCGTTACAAGCAGCTTGAAGATACCGTGAACCAGTACATAGATAAAGGTAAACCGGTCATTTCGGATTATCATATTTATAAGAATCTGATCTTTGGCGAGCGTACACTGAAGGGGACGAAGCGGGACAAATACCGGGAAATCTATCATGTGCTGACGGATGATCTGCCAAAGCCCGATATTATTCTTTATATCCGTGCTGATCTGGATACCCTTATGGCCAGAATCGCCAAACGCGGCCGTCCGTTCGAAGAGGAAATTTCACCTGCATACATGCAGCAATTAATAGAAGATTATGATGACGCTATGGCCTCACTCGCTGTCCGCGAGCCTTCGACAGTCATTGTGACCATCGATGGGAATCAGGTTGATTTTGTAGAGAACAAGGAAGACTTCGCTGCGATCGCCGAACACTTAAAGGAGCTTATGACATGAACCCATACAACATCCCGGATAATGCCATTATTACAGTAGCCGGAACGGTAGGTGTCGGTAAATCGACGTTGACCGCAGCCCTGGCCGAGCGTCTGAACTTCCAGACGTCCCTGGAGCAGGTGGACCATAATCCATACCTGGAGAAGTTTTATCACGATTTTGAGAGATGGAGCTTCCATCTGCAGATTTATTTCCTGGCGGAACGCTTCAAGGAGCAGAAGAAGATGTTCGAACTCGGCGGCGGGTTTGTGCAGGACCGTTCGATCTATGAGGATACCGGTATTTTTGCCAAAATGCATGCCGATCAGGGTACCATGTCCAAGACCGACTATGACACCTACACCAGCCTGTATGAGGCCATGGTCATGACACCGTATTTCCCGCATCCAGACGTGCTGATCTACATCGAAGGCAGCCTGCCCTCGATCCTGACCCGCATCAATGAACGAGGACGCGAGATGGAAATCCAGACCGATGTCTCCTACTGGGAGCATATGCACGGCCGCTATTCGCAGTGGATTGGCGAGTTCAGCGCCTGTCCGGTACTGCGCCTGAACATCGACGATTACGATGTGAAGGACCCGGGATCGATGGCGGAGATTCTCCGGAAGGTTGGCGCGGCAATTGGCCGGGCACCGGTGGGGAAGTAAGGAAGCGCAGGGATGAAGAGGAAGACACTGTTAGTAATGAGAAGATAATGTATAGTTCAATTGGAGCAGCGCCTTGGAGCGTTGCTTTTTTTTGAATGGATAAGATAATATATGCTTCGTGCAATAAATGATCCTTATCTTTCTCGATGCTGTTGTTAATAAAAGTTTAGTGCTAGACTGGGGAGTGTCAATAAACTGATAAGGAAATTAGTGGGAACAGGTAACTTCTTTCTTGTAAAGACTGGTGGTGCACAAAATGATTAATTTGATTATGGCGATTCAAATATTAAGCTTCTTTTTTATTTTTCGATCCATCTCACGCTATCACTTTACAATCAAAGAAATAACAGTTTGGCTAGTGGTATTTTTAATGATTGGATTTATCTCTACATATTTTATAGGAGTATGGGGTGCGATTACGCTGTTTTTCTGTTTTGTGGGCATCTCCTACTTTAAAAATCATAGAACGTTTACCGCTTTAGGTGTTTTTTACGGAGCATATGCCTTAGTAATGAATTCATTTATCGGTTATCTGGCTGCAGATCCGATTACAAGCGTGGTTGAATTTATCTTCAAACAATCAACAGCGAATATAGATTATCTTCCGTATCTTTTTACAGCTATTGCACCGCCTGTTATCAATGAAATCGGCCTTAGATTAGTGCGTCATTATGTTCCACAGCTCAACAAAGAAATCCTGCAGGAATCCAGTAAAGTCATTCTTTTTCCAGTGATCGTTCTCTTCATTATCATCATTATCTCGGTGTATCCGATTTTAACCATTGGTAATGAAACGGGTGATTTCAATTCATTTCATAGAGCCTTACTTGTAGGAATGTGGCTGCTATTTATCATTGCGTTGCTGTATATGCAGTTTCAGTACACTCATATTCATAAAAGAGAAATTGAAAAAGCTAAAAGTGAACAATTGGTGCAACTTAAGGATTATGCAGCACAGCTTGAAAAAATATACGATGAATTCAGAGGTTTTCGTCATGACTATGCCAACATCCTGTTGACCCTGGAGGATGGGATTTATCGGGAGGATTGGAAGCAAGTCAAACAGGTGTATGAACAAACCGTTAAGCCAACCGGGCAATTAATGCGTAAGAATGAGTATAGCTTTGTTAAGCTGCGAAACCTGCATGTATCAGAGGTCAAAAGCATCTTGGCTGCCAAAATTATAATGGCCCAGCAGATGAAAATTGATGTTGCATTAGAAATTGAAGAACCCATTCATTGGATACACATGGAATTGATTTCTTTCACCCGGATTCTCTCCATTTTATTGGATAATGCGATTGAAGCAGCGGCAAAGACGGAAAAAGCGAAGATTTCGATTGTGTTATTGGAGGACCCTATCATTCAACGAATTAAAATTGAAAATAGCAGCGGAGAGAAGGTCAGTTTACGACGGCTAGGAGAACGCGGATATTCATCCAAAGGCAAGGGGCGAGGTTTGGGTCTATACAATGTGCAGCAAATGTTAAAAGAAAATAACTTCGCGTCACTAGAGACGGAGGTCCAATCGAACTTATTCTCACAGACGCTTATTTTGAGAAAGACTGGAGAACGGAAATGAATATTTATATATTAGAGGATAACCTTATCCAGCAGCAGCGGTTGGAACGAATCATTAAATCATTGTCGATAAAGCATCAGATCCGTTACCGGAATCTATTCTCAACCGCAAAACCGGAGCTTTTATTATCGCAAATTGAAAATGTGGCCGACCATCAATTGTATTTTCTGGATTTGGAGATCAAGCATGAGGAGCATAAAGGACTGGCTGTCGCTAAGGAGATCAGAAAAAAAGATCCATACGGTACGATTGTTTTTGTGACCACACATTCTGAGCTTGCACCGATAACGTTTGAATATCGTGTGGCTGCTTTGGATTTTATTGAAAAAGAGTTACGGGAAGAAGAATTTATTCAAAAAGTTGAAGAGTGTCTATTGATTGCCGATTCGCGCCGGACGATTCCGGTAAGTCCCGATAATTTTTCTTTTGAGAATAAATACACCAGCTTTCAAATTCCTTTTTCAGATATTTTTTATTTTGAAACCATGGAAATTGCACATAAAATAAGATTAATTACTAAGTCTAAAGTTCTTGATTTTTATGCTGAATTAAATGAAATTGCAGGTTATGATGAACGCCTGTTCCGTTGCCATCGAGCGTTTGTAGTGAATTTAGCCAACATTAGATCCGTTGATAAGAAGAACAAATTAGTCTTGTTTGATCATAATGAAAGCTGTCCGGTTTCAAGAAGATTACAAAAAGAAACCATTGAAAAGATAGAAGCTTTAAGGCAACAATAATTTTTTGCTTACATATGAATTCTTAATATGAAGTGCTGGAAGCTATTTCTTAAATGGCGGCCGGCACTTCTTTTCTTTTACAAAGCGTACCGTCTATGAAGGTTAAAGGACTGTTGGTGATGTTACCATCTTGAATGGAGGGCAAAAGCCTTATGCTGGAAACGTAGCAGGAAGATAGACCACACCTCATAAGGAGCGAGTAATCATGGAAACCATAATCCAAATCAATCACTTGTCAAAAGCTTATAAAGGAAACGAAATTATTTCAGATGTAACCATGCATATTGAAAAAGGCGAAATTTACGGGTTCTTGGGACCCAATGGTGCGGGAAAAACAACAATAATGAAAATGATCCTTAATTTGGTGAAGCCAACATCAGGTGAGATTGTTGTGCTGAATCAGCCTCTATCACCAACATCTTTTCAATACTTGCAGCATATAGGCAGTATCATTGAATATCCCGTTTTTTATGACCGGATAACAGCCATTGAAAACTTAAAATATCATTGTGAGTACACTCAGTATCATGGTGAGAATCGCATTCATGAAGTGCTGGAAACAGTTGGCTTAAAAGGAGTGGGAAACAAAAAAGTAGATGAGTTTTCTCTTGGGATGAAACAGCGCCTGGGAATTGCCAGAGCCATTCTTACTAAGCCGGAAATTTTGATTTTGGATGAGCCGATTAATGGTTTGGACCCTGTGGGGATCAAAGATATCCGTCTGCTTTTGCTGGAGCTGAAGAATGACTACGGTATGACAATTCTAGTCTCTAGTCATATTGTTTCAGAGATTGAATCCATTGCGGATACGATCGGAATCATTAATCATGGACAATTAATAAAGGAAGTTAAGATGAGTGAAATCAGAAAAGAAAATGCCCAATACCTGGAAATAAAAGTGATTGACAGTAAGCGGGCTTCGCTTGTGCTGGAGAGGAAATTGAACATTCAGGACTATGAAGCAATTGATCTGGAAACCATCCGGGTCTATCAACAGGATGTATCTCAATCGGTCATAAATAAAGAGCTGGTGCTAAATGATATTGTTGTAAATCGCATCGAAACACAGCAAAGTAACCTGGAAGAATATTTCTTGAATCTTATTCATGGAGGCAAATAACATGTTCAGATTAATGAAGATCGAATGGAAGAGAAATCATCTGGCGGGGTATGGGATAAGGGCTGTGATTTGTATGGTTATTATTTTTGGAATGGTTGCCGGTATGGCTTTAATGTCAAATGCGCAGGATGAACCCATGTTTTTAGATTTTACAGCCTTCATGTCACTGGCTAACATTCTTGTTCGCATTACCTTTGTTGTTTTTTCAGGCATCATTATTTCCAGGCTAGTGATTGATGAATATAAAAATAAAACCATTCAATTGTTATTTTCATATCCCCTGCAGCGCAAAAAAGTGATTCAAGCAAAGCTAATGATTGTGCTTGGTTTCTGTTTCTTCAGTGTAGTAATCTCTACCTTCATCATTGAAGTATTGACCGTCTTATGTAATCCGACAGTACACTTTTTCGAAACAGCAGCAACAAAGGAAGATGTGTTGGCTACCATTCCATCAATCCTTATTGCTTCAGTAATGACAGCCGGCTTAAGTCTTATTCCTTTGTCTTTTGGTATGCGCAAAAAATCTACTGCCACAACAATTACTAGTTCAGTAATCTTAGGAATCCTGCTAAATTCTATGGTTTCTGATGGAAGCAGTTCTGTATCCATGTTTCAATTTATCGGCGTACCCATTGTATTCTGCTTGCTGGGTTTAGCAGTAGCTTATCTATCGTATCGAAAAATTGACAGAACGGATGTTGCATAAATTATGAAATCAAATAAGTGGATTTGGATATCGATGGCGGTTATTCTGGTGGGAATCCTCGTTATCGGCTTGCAAGATGGACCTCAAGACTTTGAGCTAACAGAAGATATCCCGGCGAAAGAAATTCAGAGCATTGAAATCAATAATGATTCATGGGAGCTTGTAGTGAAGGAATCAACAGACAATCAAGTCCATGTAGACATTGAGGGGAATCAGACGGATAAGAAGAAAGCCCCTGTTGCAGTGACACGTCATTCGAATAACTTAGTTATTCAACAAGATAAGCAAATTGGCGGGGCCTTCTCAGCTTTTTCTTTTCATAAAGAGGGAACCATCACGGTTTTAATCCCTAAAAATACAGTAGAACAAGTCAGAATAGTCAACAATGAAGGAGATATCCATATTCGAACGCTAGCAACCCATAATTTAATCGTTGAAAATAAAGCAGGCAGTATGAAATTAAATCAAGTTGAAGCAGATTCAGGGGACTTAAATTTAATGGAAGGGGACCTTAATGTAAAGGATAGCTCATTTGAACGAATAGACGTAGCTGCCAGGGGGAATGACCTTTATTTTAAAAATGTAACCAGTCCAGTCATGAATCTTTATTCTAAAAGCGGCGAAATCGTTCTTAATGGGGTAGATGAAAAAGGTGAAATGAGAGTTGAAACAAAAACTGGGGACATTCAAGTTGATTATCAAACAGCGCCAGCCAGCTTGAAAGTGGCAGTGGAAAATGCCAAAGGAGATACAACGGTTCACTTGGCGAATCTCTTAACCACGGAGAAAACAGATGAGAAAGTAGATGGTACCGTTGGTACCGGGGAGAATTCCTTATATGTCAAAAGTCATTCAGGAAGCATCGGTATTAAATAAAGGTCAACCTGAATCAGGGTGCCGGAAGTGTCTCCCCATGTTACAATAAATGAACAAGCAGAAAGGATGGGGTGATTTTAGTTGAAGTACGATTTTAACCGTATCATTAACCGCCGCAATACCCGTTCATACAAATGGGACCAGTCCGAAAAGCTGTTCGGAGACAAGGAGATTCTTCCACTCTGGGTGGCGGATATGGACTTTGAGAGCCCCCCCGCGGTACAAGAAGCCATTCTGCGCCGTGTGCAGGAGGGGATATACGGCTACAGCGTGACGAGCGATTCTTACAAAGAGGCGATTACGGGCTGGTACCGCAGACGTCATGACTGGGAGATTCATAAGGAATGGATTACGGATTCCCCCGGAATCGTTACATCACTGAGCCTTTCGGTAGAGCTGTTCAGTAACCCGGGAGATCAGGTGATTCTGCAGTCGCCGGTGTATTATCCTTTTTATGATGTGATCCAGATGAATGACCGCAAGGTGGCCATCAATCCGCTGAAACTTGAAGAAGGCCATTATGTCATGGATTACGACCAGCTCGAAGAGCTGATGATCGGCGGTGCTAAGCTGATGCTGCTGTGTAGTCCGCATAATCCGGGCGGCAGAGTGTGGGAGCGGGATGAGCTGCTGCGCCTTGGGGAGCTATGCCTGCGGTACGGCGTAACGGTAATCTCGGATGAAATTCATTGTGATCTGGCAATGCCGGGCCACAAGCATATTCCGTTCGCCTCCTTGTCTGAGGAGCTGTCGAATATCACACTGACTACACTTGCGGCTACCAAAACCTTTAATCTGCCGGGACTGCAAACCTCATACACCGTTACCTCCAATCCGGAAATGAGAAGGAAATTTGAGTACAAGCTTAAGACGCTCAGTCTGCACATGTCTCCTTTCTTCACGCCAGAGGCTGTAGAAGCAGCATACAATGAAGGCGCGGAATGGCTGGATGAGCTGTTGCAGCATATCAGCGGAAATGCGGAGTATGCCACCCGTTATCTTGGAGAGCATCTGCCTCAAGTGAAGCCAATGACTCCGGAAGCCACTTACCTGTTGTGGATCGATTGCCGTGCACTCGGACTGGACGCTGATGGTCTGAAAAAGCTGATGTACCGTGAGGCTAAGGTCGCATTTAATGAGGGTTCTGTATTTGGCACAGAGGGTCAAGGCCATCTGCGCATTAATCTGGCTTGTCCGCGTTCCGTTCTTGCTGAAGCGCTGGAGCGTTTCTGTCAGGCTGCTGCACTTTATGTAAAATAAGAACACGATATTCATAGGTCCGCCGTATCTCCTTGAACAGATGTTCAGGAGGGACGGCGGACTTCTACAAATAGAGATACATCATAGGAGTGGAGATCATAGAGATGAGTACAACCCGAATGATTATAGACTGCGATACCGGCATTGATGACGCACTTGCTATCCTGTACGCATTGCGGACTCCGGGCGTGGTGGTTGAAGGCATAACCACAGTGTTTGGCAATATTGATGTTGCGCAGGCGGCGGACAATACCCTTAGACTGCTGGCGCTGGCGAATCCAGGGTATGAGGTTCCGGTTGCCATCGGCGCTTCCCGGGCATTGGTCCGTGAGCTTACCGGTTTCTCCACCCATGTGCATGGCGACAACGGCATTGGCGGCGTACAGCTTCCATCTTCAACCCAGCGTCCGGTGAACGAGACGGCGGCAGAATTTATCGTGCGGCTGGCGAATGAGCATCCGGGCGAAATTGTGCTGGTTACACTCGGACGTCTGACGAATCTGTCACTGGCGCTTGATCTTGACCCGGAACTTACAGGCAAGCTGAAGAAAGTAGCCGTGATGGGCGGCACTATTTTTAAGCCGGGGAATGTGACGCCTGTTGCCGAGGCCAATATTTGGGGCGACCCCGAGGCGGCTGACCGGGTATTCACTTCAGGGCTGCCGGTGCTGATGGTGGGACTGGACGTTACGCTGAAGACACGCATTACTTCAGAACATTTGGAGCTTCTCAAACAGTTCGGGCGGGAGGATTGCAGGGACATCATTCAATTTATGGACGAATCCCTGGCGTTTTATTTTAAATTTTACCGGGAAGCCAATTATTTGATCAACAGTGCGCCGCTGCATGATCCGCTGGCGCTGATGGCTGCACTGCGGCCGGACCTGCTGACCTGCCGGCAGATGAAGGTGCGCGTGGAGCATCAGGGTGAGCATACTGCCGGTATGGTGGTCGCGGATCTCCGGGCTCAGCCCAAGGTAGGCGAGTTCATCGAGGTGGCAGTGGATGTGGATGCAGAACGGGCAGTGGGGATCTTTCTTAGCGCATTCATGTAAGGGGAGTTATGGTTACAATCTATTAATTTGCTATAAATACCTGGTTTGGTAAAATGATAGAGGTATTGCAGTTGAGAGATTTGAAATCATATCCTACAGAATGGGGAATAGAGCAATGAAGCGTATAGCAACAATGGTATTGTGCGCAGCGATTACAACGGCAGGTTTTAGTTCGCTTCCTACAGACGGAGTTCATGCCGCAGCAGGCGGTGTAAGTATTGTACTCGATGGATACCCGCTACCGTTTCCAGTAGAACCGGCAGTAATGAGCGGGACCACCATGGTGCCGTTCCGGGCGATATCCGAAGCACTGGGTGTCAAGGTGGAATGGAATCAGGCGGCCAAACAGATTACCGCGACAAATAAGGATGCTTCAGGCACCAAGAAAGTCATTCTTACTCTGGGCAAAACAAGCGCTTCTGTCAACGGCGCTTCCGTGAAGCTGGCCGTCGCTCCCCAGAATGTCCGCGGCACGACGATGATCCCGCTCAGCTTTTTTGGTCAGCAGTTCGGCGCCGGCGTAACCTGGAATCAGGCTGCAAAAACGGTCTCGATCACCTCGCCAAAGAAGGATGTATACACGCTTGGCTTCTACGCGCAGGGCGCTTACAGCGAGGTTTCGCTGATTCCGGATTTTGATGCCGTTGCCTTTGGCTGGAGCCGGATTGACCGCAGCGGCCAATACACGGTCTCGGGTACGGAGTTCCGGTGGCCGCAGGCTGCCGGAGATGTTACACCAGACTCCATTGTTCAGAATGCCGCTGCCGGGGGAACGGCTCCATACCTGATGGTATATTCAGGCGACAAGGAGCTGGAGCTGACTAAGAATATGGAGGATCTGCAGCTTCAGCAGCAGACGATATCCAGTATTGTGGACACCGCAGCGCAGAAGGGCTTTCAAGGGATTGCCCTCGACCTGGAGGGGCTTGGCATGACCGGGGACAAGGCGCTTGTGCAGAGTCAATACAACACCTTTGTCAAGAATCTGTCCGCCAAAGCAAAGGCCGCGAATCTGAAGCTTACCGTTATTCTTCATCCCCTCAACAGCTCATACAAAGGATATGATTACAAGACGCTGGCCTCTCTGGCCGACGATCTGGTCATTATGGCTTATGCTTATGAGGGTGAGACCGGACCGGAGCCGATGAACAAGGTCGATGAATCCATCCGTCTCGCCTTACAGCAGGTCAGCAAGGACAAGCTGATTCTTGGCATTTCGGTATACAGCGAGAACGAAACCTCGGTCAATGCCAAGATTGGCCTGGCCAAACGCTACGGTCTTAAGGGTATCGCCATCTGGCGTCTGGGTCTGATCGGCCAGCCGGTGTTAAGCGAGATGGGGAAATCGGTAGAATTGTAAAGAATACACATATCCGCTTCATTTCCATTGCATTCCTAAAAGCGCTCAAGCCACTCATGCACCTTAGAGTGGTTTTTTGCGTTGTTACATCACAACAAATGTCACATTAACCTGCGCGGCAAACCTGTATAATTTTTTAGGTTCACCTAAGTAGTACCTGCAACCTTTCTATTGTGGGCAGACAACGATGACATCTTATTTTCAGGAGGACTATTGAGCATGAGCATGAAATATAAATCACTTGAACTGGACAAACCGCTAACGTATGAGCTGGAAGGGCTGGAGGTTGGGGTAACCTCGAACTGTAATTTCCGCTGTGATTACTGCTGCGCTTATAACAGAAACGACGGACAGAGCATCAAAGGCAAAGAAGTAATCCGCATCCTGGAGGAGCTGCCCCATCTCAAGCGGGTTCGTCTTTCCGGCGGGGAAGTGACGCTTAAGTTCCAAGACTGCCTGGAGATTGTCAGCTACTGCGCATCCCGGGGCATTCAGACTCAGCTGAATTCCAACGGCAGCCTTCTGACCGAGGAACGGATCGGCCAGCTGGTCCATGCCGGACTGACTACGATACATATTTCCTTCAATTTCACAACCGCCGAGGCCTTCTCGCGCTATTATAATATTCATACCAGCATCTACGATAAAATCAGAGAGAATATCACGATGTTCGCCAAGACCAGTGTGGATGTGGTGCTGGAGACTCTACTGTTCAGCGAGACGCAGGATAATATGCAGGAGATCAGCGATCATGTCTATGCAATGGGAGTCAGAACCCATGAAATCCAGAACAGCATTATTATGGGCCATACCGGCTGGAAGGCGATCGCGGCCCGTGAACAATTGAAGAATGCCGTAAGTGAGCTGATTGCCCGCAAAAAAGAGGATACCACTCTCTACTTCACCTGCATGGACCGTTTTATGGAGGCGCTGGGCTTTCAGGAACAGCCAGGGGTATATTTCCCGCACTGCATCGAAGGCAAGAAACAGCTCCACCTGCACGGCAATGGGGATATTCTGATCTCCGAGCTGTGTCACCCGGTCATTATCGGCAATATTTATAAGGGCACCTCGTTAAAGGATCTCTACAGCAACATGCCTGCACCGCTGTCTGAGTTCCTTGATAAACAGCCTTGCCCGGCGCTTGATGCTTTGTTCCCGCAGGGTGTCTGAAGCGTTCTCCGCCAGCTCTAACTGCTTCGCGGCTGGAAGTTCAAGGCAATAATCCTATACAAGACCGTGGCGTCCTCGCCGCGGTCGTTTTTCTGATTTTTTTCATTCCAAAATGAAAGTTTTCATGTATAATCATCAAATGTATCGGTACAGATGAAGGGACAAGGATTGGAGAGGATTTGCTGCTCCGAAAAAATTACTGCTTTGGGGGAATATTGTCCTGATATTATCCTGGGTTGTGGTAGGGGGAGCCAACAGTATGGTTTGAATACCCGTGATCAATAAGCCTCTAAGCCGGAGAACTTCCGTGTCCAAGGTGCTTGTTTGCGTTCAACCAGAGATAATAGGTAAGATGCACTGTCCTTAATACTCAAGGCTTTATATCCTTATGACTAAAGTCCTAAAATTTTATCTAAAAATTCGACAAAATTCGAGAATATTCCCTATTAATCTCCAAGAAATATTAACTATTTGTGTCTTGAATCCGATAGTTATTGTAATAAATGTTACTGCTTCAGGGTTGGAAACAAATAGTCATATAGATTAGGGAGAAAGGATGTAGAGAAAAATGAAGATTCGGATGAAGCTTTCGGTTTTGATGATCGTCGTTACACTGATTTCTACGTTATTAATGGGGGTTTTTACGTACAGTAAATCTACTAAGACTATTCTGAATCTGACCGATACTGCAATGGCGCAGGTGAACACCAACAAAGCACAGACCATTGAAGCGATGATTGACAAAGAAAAGCGCAATATGGAGCTCGTTGCAGGTGAATCGGAAATCGCTGAGCTGCTGCTGAAATCGGAAGACGGCAATTTGGCCCGTACGGGGGACCCGCTGCAGGCTGAGGTGAATACCAAACTTCAAAAGATAGTGAAGGATGCAGGCAATCTGGAGCATATGTTCGTGGCCAACATGAAGGGGATCGGGATAGCAGATAGTGATACTAAGCTGGTCGGAACAGACTTCAGTGAAAGAAACTACACCAAGAATGTGATGAAGACCGCCGGACCTGTAATCAGTGAAACGCTGAAATCCAAGTCAACAGGGGCCTATGTTCTGGCATTTGTACATCCTGTAACCAGTGGCGGCAAGATGATCGGTTTCGTGGCATCCGCAGTGAATGCGAATAGTATCATTAAATATTTGTCTGATGCCAAGGTGGCCAATGCGCCCTCCTCCTACGCCTACCTTGTGGATGAGACGGGGAACATCCTGTTTCATCCCGATGAAACCAAGATCGGAACAGCGATAGAGAATGCTCAGATCAAAGCAGTGGTAGAAAAGATCAAAGCTGGTGAGAAGGTTGCAGACGGCAACGTTCAATATACCTACAAGGGTGCTGAGAAAAAAGCTGCCTTTACCGTTCTGCCGGTAACGAATTGGACACTGGTGCTGACAGGTGATCTTGGCGAGATTATGAAGCCTGTTGACAACATGACGAATTATATTATCTTATTGGGTATCGGGTGTCTGCTGCTGACCTTGCTCGTGGGAATCACTGTGGCTACCCGGATCTCTTCGCCGATCATTAAGCTGACAGAAATGATTAACCGCACCGCGGAGCTGGATCTTAAATACGACTCGCAATACGAGTATCTGTTGAAAAATAAAGACGAAACCGGAACCATCGCCAAAGCGATGTTCCATACCCGGGCGGTGCTGAGGGAAATGGCCGGCAGCCTGGTTACCATTTCCGCGAAGGTGCTGGACAATGCGGAGATGCTGGAGAAGCTGTCCGATGACGTACGGGAGAATGCCCATGATAATTCGGCTACAACTGAGCAGTTGTCGGCGGGGATGGAAGAAACCGCAGCCTCTACGCAGGAAATGTCGGCAGCTATTCATGAGATCGAGAGTAATGTCCGCAGCATTTCGGGGCGTGTTAAGGAAGGTGCCGGTGTGTCCGGTCAGATTACCGAGCGGGCGCTTGCGCTGCAGCATGACGCCACTGAGTCTATAGACAATGCCAAACGGATCTATGAATCCGTGCGTGTGGAGATGGAGAAGGCCATTAAACAGTCAGGCTCGATTCATGAAATCAACGTACTGGCGGACACCATTCTCTCTATTACCAGCCAGACCAATCTGCTAGCACTTAATGCTGCGATTGAGGCCGCACGGGCCGGAGAAGCAGGGCGGGGATTCGCTGTGGTAGCGGGCGAGATCCGCAAGCTGGCCGAGAAATCCTCCGAAACAGCGGCAGGTATTCAAGGAGTTGTCAAGAATGTATATTCTTCTGTTGAGCAAATGAAGGACAATTCCGAGGCTATACTTGAGTTTATCGATCATAATGTTTTGGGAGATTATGAGCGTCTTGCAGAAGTCAGTGAGCAATATAACAGTGACGCTTCTGCTATTGACGAGCTGATGAATCAGTTCGGGGAAGCCGCCGACCATTTGAGTGAGACCGTGTCCAGTGTAGCCATTGCGATTAATGAAGTTGCGGCTACTGTAAATGAAGGGGCCATCGGCGTGCAGGATATTGCTGAGAAAACGGCAGATATCGTAGAGAAAACCTTGCATGAAGCAACGATGGCCGATGAGAATACGCAAAGTGCAAAAGAACTGCAGGGATTGGTGGAGAAATTCAAGATTTAAGCGGTTTAATGCAATCTTTACCTTACTTTCATCTGGATTTAAGCTTGCGGGTATATATTGATTTCATAACCCCCCTTTAATATAATCTTTGGCCCCGCCGGTCTCCGGCGGGGTCCTTTTTTTGTTTTTTTGAACAGGGAACAGCAATACATCTCAGGTTATTGGTCCATACTGATACCAAGGAGTGAGGATCATATTTGAGAGCATGCTTGTAGATGGTGAAGGAATCCGCAGCAGCATCAACGGCAAAGTGGATTGGGAAGTATTGAGTCCCCGGATTGCCTCGGAAGCGTCAAGCGGGAATGAAGCGCTGCAGCTACTGCAGGAGAGCTTTTTACTGCAGTTAATCAAGGATGAATGGAATAGTATGGCCGTTATTAGAGAACGTCTGCAGCAACTGCAGCTGAATCCGTTGACAGCAAATGATTTGAATCTGCAGATTGCCGCCCTGGAGATCAAAGTGCCCTCAGAAAAAGGGACAGACCGCCAGGAGTGGAAGGCCCTGCTGAAGCTGGCGTTTCAGAAGCTCTGCCGGGAGACGTCCGCCGGGTGGAAGGGAATCTATCCGTTCAGAGATGAATTTAACTCTGCGATGATGTACTTTCTCGTTATTTTGAAATCAGGACCGGAGCAGTCCCATAAAACAAAGCGGTTCATAGAGGAACTGAAGCAGAGTACTGCCAGTAATCTGAGGCTGGAATGTGCAGCAGGGATTGGAGAGCAAGTGAAGGGGCTGAAGCGGTTAAAGAATGCTTATACCTCATGTATGCTCTCTTGGAACCAGAGTCCCAATTACAGGGAAGCGGAAGGTGAAAGCAGACAGGTACGGGAGCTGATGCAGTTTTTTACGCCTGAGGTGGAAAGGATGCTGGCCCGAGTGATCGAAAATATGGACATGAATGCCTTCCGAATGCACCTTGATGCTCTTTTCAACAGCGAAAGGGATGCACCTATGTTTGTATTTACCTTTCTGGCGCTGCGTCTGCTTCTGGTATTCAGTTCGATTGCCCAAAAGTTCGAGCTTGGCAGCTCTGCAGTGCAGAAGTACTTATGGAAATGCCAGATTAGCATTGCCGATTACCAGTCGCGTGAAGGGATACGGGAGAAGATTGAAGAACTGGCGCTGCTTGTGATGGATGAAGTGCAGAAGATCCGCTTATCCAGCGGCCGGCATATGATCGAGGCAGTCCGAAAAGATATTGGGGAGCACTTTTGCTGCGAGCAGGATCTTTCGTCCCTGGCAGAGCGATTTCATTTCAATGAGACGTATTTGTCGGGGCTGTTCAAGCAGCATGTCGGCATTCCCATGGACGATTATGTTACAAGACTGCGGATGGCCGAGGCCGAGCAGCTGCTGCAGGAAAATAAGCTGAAGCTGACCGATATTGCCATGTTTACCGGCTATTCCAGCTTCACCGGTTTCTGCAGCGCCTTCAAGAAATACAGCGGCAGAAGCCCCAAGGATTACCGGGAGCGCTATGTGAAGCGGCATGCCCGGAACTGAAAGCAGGAGACGCTACCCTTTTTTTCTTAACCCAATCAATGGTAGTATAAGGAAAAGGTATTCAGTTATAATGCCTAGGGTTAAGGAGAGGAGGGTATTGGATGAGAAGATTAGGGTTCAGCTCTATGCAAAGTCTACGGATGAACAACAACAGCGGTTGTTTGTATAGAGCTGAAGGTAAGACGCCGCTTTGATTCATGGATAGGGAATCGTTGTTTGTACAGTAGACTTTGCTACCTTAAAAAGTTCATTAATTTTAAGGAGCGGAGCTACCATGAAATATGTAAATGCAGATATTGTACTACCGGAAAAGTTACTGAAGGAAATCCAGAAATATATGCACGGCGGAATGCTGTATGTGCCTAAACCGGAAGGGCAACGGGCAAAATGGGGTGAGCACTCCGGCGGCAGAACGTATCTCTCCAACCGTAATAAAGAAATTAGGAAGCAGTATTCCTCAGGCCTCACCACCCAGGAGCTGGCAGAACAGTTCTGCCTGTCCTGCGACAGCATCAAAAAAATCGTCTATGGTAAAAAGTAGACAGCAAACAGCCGCACCGGATTTCTGCCGATGCGGCTTGTTTATGTGAGTATGAGGTGGTATCGGTCGATACTAAATTCATTCGTGGACATGGAAAAGAGTAGATTTAAAAGTAAGTAAAAAACGAATTATAACGAAATAGTATCTTCGTCTAGTAATTATTGTGTAATATACTTTCTCTGGATGAAAAACAATCTTCACTGAGGAGTTACTCTACCATGAGAAACGAAACATTGTTACTAACAAACGTGACTTTAATCGATGGAACGGGTAGGCAGCCGATAAAAAATGCAACAATAGAAGTTGTAAACGGTAGATTCGGTACCATAACAGAATATCGGGATACCCAGTTTAAGAATGGAAAGGTAAAAGAAATAGACCTGAATGGACTTGTGATGTTACCAGGATTTATTCATACACATGCGCACACCAGCTTTAAATTTTTGCAGAATGAGCCTCTTCATGGGTACCATAAAGAGTATTTAACTGCATGTTTTGAAGAGGGAATTACTACGATCCGCGACGAGGGAATGACTACAAATGCAACGATTGATGATGTTATAGCACATTCGAACAGGCTGGATAGTGTGCTTTTTCCCAGACTTATCACGTCAGGTAAAGTTTTTACGGCTCCCGGGGGATATGGAGGGCAAGAACCCATCGGTGTTGGAAATGTGGAAGAAGCCAGGCTTAAGGTTCGCGAGGTATTAGAAAAAGGGATTCACTTTATAAAGACCGCTCTTGAAGATGGATATGACCCCAGTACGTTCGGCCTGCCTAAGCTTAATCAGGAGATTCTGGAAACCATTTGTAAGGAAGCTAGGGAAATGGGAGCCCATGTGTCTGCTCATGTAACCAACGCCAAAAATCTCCGGATTCTAGTGAATTCGGGAATTCACGATGCTGCACACATGATCTATGACCGTTTAGATGATGACTTGATACGTCAGATGGTAGAAAAAAACGTTCGAATAGTACCTACACTCACTGTATTAAAGATGTTTCAAGACAAATTTGGAGCCCCTCTTTTAAAACAAGGGCTGGACAATGTCCGAAGGTTTGTCCAGGCGGGTGGGGAGATCGGCTTGGGTGATGACTTTGTTGAAGAAGAAAAACCATGGTATAGGTTAGGAATGCCATGGGAAGAAATCCGCTTGTTAGGCGATGCTGGTCTCACACCGATGCAAATAATTGTAGCGGCAACTTCAGTCGGTGCAAAGATATGTAATCTGTCTCACGAGATTGGGACTATCCAAACTGCTAAGAAGGCTGATCTATTTGTTATTGAAGGAGATCCACTTGCCAATATAGACAATCTTCGAAAGGTTAAATTCGTCATGAAAGAAGGCAATATTAGATTCTGCTAACTCCAGCTTCGGATAATAATTCATCGCGTTCGGGGCAGATAACAACAGCATTGCCTCCTACCCAATTGTCTGCTCAACACGTTCACCAGCTCCTTGCCAATGCCCTTGCGGTGGTATTCCTCACGTACGGCCGCTCCAGAGCGTCCGCTGGACGCTCCGGTTATTCGGCAATCTGTGCAATTGCCGCTTCTACTGTGACCAGCTCTTCGCTTTGCTGCGACATATCTTTAAGCCGGAGCTTGCCGTCAGCAGCTTCGCTTTCTCCGATCAGTATAACGTAGCGGATGCCCTTCGTATTCGCTGCGGCCAGTGTTTTCTTCAGCTTGCGTTTCCCGGTATCCACGGCAGTGCGGATGCCTGCAGCGCGAAGTGCTGCGGCGGCAGTCAACGCCTGCGGCATAACTTCCCCGATCGGTATAACCAGTACCCCTGAAGCTTCTTCCCGGATAGGCCGTTCTCCCAGCAACGCCATAATCGACTCCATGCCGAAGGAGATGCCCACTGTAGGATATTCGATGTCATCTCGTCCCACAAGCTTGCCAATAATAGAGTCATACCTTCCTCCACCGCCAAGACTGGAAGTATAGGCACCGGAAGCGTCGAAGATTTCATAAACGGTACCCGTGTAGAACGACAGGCCGCGGGACAGAAAAGGATCGAAGACGCAGATCTCCGCAAGTCCGATTCCTGCGATCAGCTGCTGCAAGGCCAGCACCTCCAGCAGGCCTGGCTTTCCGTCCAGCTCATATTTTACCGCAAGCTCATCCAATGAAGGGGCATCCATGTCCAGCAGTTCTTTAAGCTTGCCTGTAGCAGCCGGAGTCAGTCCTTTCTCCATAAGCTCCGCAAGTACCCCGGTGCTGCCGATTTTGGCGAGCTTATCGAGTGTCAGCATCACGGACAGGTGATCTTCAAGCGGAACTCCAGTTGCTTCCAGTATCTCGCCAAGGAAGCGCCGGTTGTTCCATTTCAGGATGACAGGAATCTCTAGTCTGCGGAAGGCCTCCGCTGCGAGCTGCATCAGCTCTGCTTCTCCCTGCGGGCCGGCGATGCCCACCACATCGGCGTCGCATTGCAGGAATTCGCGCAATCGGCCTTTTTTGACCGGTCCATCCCGGAACACCTTGCCGATCTCATAGCGTTTATATGGGAACTCCATGCCCGGATTCAGGGCGATCACCTTGGCAAAGGGAATGGTCAGATCGTAGCGCAGCCCCAGCTGGCGGCCGCCCTGGTCGGTCAACTGATACATCTCGCGGAGAATCTCGTCACCTCCCGCATATTTGGAGGTCAGCAGCTCCAGCTCATTGAGCAGGGTTGTATCCATTGACTCAAAATCATACAGCTCAAACAGTTCGGTTAGCGTGGAGCGGACTTTTTGGCGGATGGACTGCTCCCGGCCGAAATAATCATAGGTACCTTTAACATTCTGCATGTTTAGCAGCTCCTTATTATTTTTTGTGTATTGCCCAATTGTAAACAAAAAACGCGCCGGACCTCTTGGTCCCGCGCGCTTGATATGCGGCAGGGAGGCCAAACGCGAAAAGCGTCAGCCCTCCCTGAAAAATGTTCAGGAGTGCTAACGCTGCTTGTGATGATGAAGCTGATTCAGTATGATGGTTATGCTATTCATGCGAATCATGTCCCTTCAAGGCTGGATTACTGCACATTATATCGAATAATAACTTCAATAACAAGGGAGAATCATTTATGAAGGATACACAAATCATTGCCGAGGCCGAGAACTTTGCCAAAGAGCAGCTGGGACAGGATAAAACCGGCCATGACTGGTTCCACACGGACCGTGTGCGCAACACGGCGGCACTGATCGCGGAGATGGAGAATGCGGATGTGTTCATCTGCACAGTAGCCGCGCTGCTGCATGATGTGGCGGATGAGAAGCTGAACCCGTCCAAAGAAGCGGGGCTAAATAAAGTACATAACTGGTTGAAGAAGCATTTGAACGATGAGGAACAGAGCGGGCACATCATGCAGATTATTGAAACGATGTCCTTCAGTGGCGGCGGAGGCGAACCCATGTCCACACTCGAAGGACAGGTAGTACAGGATGCAGACCGGCTGGATGCACTGGGTGCCATCGGGATTACACGGGTGATGGTTTTTTCAGGGGCTAAAGGCCGCCCGGTCTATGATCCGGAGATTCCTCCGCGTGATGAGTCTCTCCAGAAGGAGTACCGCGACTATTCCAAAGGTACGGCGGTCAATCATTTCTACGAAAAGCTGCTGAAATTGAAGGATTTGATGAATACTGCCTACGGGCGCAAACTTGCGGAGGAGCGGCATGAGTTCATGCTGAGCTTTTTGGAGCAATTTTATAAGGAATGGAATCAAGGGGGCCAGAAGCTGTTATAATAATAGAATGCACAATATGGAAGGAATAACAACTACATGAGTGAATTGCAATTTAGAGATTATGGTTTGAATGAAGAGATTATCCGCGCGCTGGACGTACTGAACTATCTGGAGCCGACTGAGGTCCAGAGTAAGGTCATTCCTGTAGCCCTGAAAGGTCAGGATTTGATTGTTAAATCACAGACCGGCAGCGGCAAAACCGCATCGTTCGGCATCCCGCTCTGCGAGCTGGTGGATTGGGCGGAGAACAAGCCCCAGGCTCTGGTGCTGACGCCGACGCGCGAGCTGGCTGCACAGGTCAAAGAGGATATTACCAATATTGGCCGCTTCAAGCGGATCAAGGCGGTCGCATTGTTTGGCAAGCAGCCTTTTGCGCCGCAGAAGATTGAACTTACGCAAAAAACACATGTCGTCGTAGGCACTCCGGGACGGGTGTTTGACCATATCGAGCGCGGTACGCTGCCGCTGAACCGGATTAAATATCTGGTGATTGATGAAGCGGATGAGATGCTGAGCATGGGCTTTATTGAGCAGATCGAGCAGATTATCCAGAAGCTGCCCCGTGATCGCGTTACAATGTTATTTTCCGCCACATTGCCGGATGCAGTGAAGAGCCTGTGCCGTAAATATATGACGGAGCCGGTGGACATTGAGATTGAAGCCAGCGGCATCACGACAGCGACGATTGAGCATGCACTGATTGAAGTGAGACAAGCTGCGAAGTTTGGCCTCTTATGCGACTTGCTTACGGTGGAGAACCCGGACAGCTGCATTATTTTTTGCCGGACACAGGATCAGGTGAACGCGCTGTTCCGGGGGATGGCCGATCTGGAGTACCCGGTGGACAAAATTCACGGAGGCATGATGCAGGACGAGCGCTTTGAGGTGATGAACGCTTTTAAACGGGGCCAGTTCCGCTATCTGATCGCTACTGACGTAGCCGCACGCGGCATTGATATTGAGAACATCACCCATGTGATCAACTACGATATTCCGATGGAAAAAGAGAGCTACGTACACCGTACCGGACGCACCGCACGTGCAGGCAAAAGTGGCAAAGCCATCACCCTCGCTACGCCGAACGAGCACAAATGGGTGAAGGACATAGAGAGCTATATCGGCTTCAGCCTGCCGGTGATGAAAGCTCCTTCGGAGGATGCCGTGGCTTATGCCAAACCTGCCTTTGACGAGAAGCTGGGCAAACAGCAG
This sequence comes from Paenibacillus sp. P32E, assembly GCF_001909085.1. Lineage (NCBI taxonomy): Bacteria > Bacillati > Bacillota > Bacilli > Caryophanales > Paenibacillaceae > Paenibacillus > Paenibacillus sp. P32E. The sequence continues at coordinate 21,584 of NZ_LVYY01000016.1, forward strand.
GTCCGCAAGAAGGGCAAAACTGAGGTCATGAACCAGGACATCATGAAGCTCTATTTCAACGGAGGAAAGAAAAAGAAGCTAAGAGCTGTTGACTTCGTCGGCACCATTGCCAAGCTGGAAGGGATCACCGCTGAAGACATCGGGATCATCACGATCCAGGATAATGTTACCTACGTGGATATTCTGAACGGCAAAGGGTCGCTGGTATTGCAGGCGATGAAGGACACAACAGTGAAGGGCAAGCTGCTGAAGGTGCATCTTGCGAAGAAGTAGAGCAGCTGGCAATCCGTTAAGTAGCTACCCAATGTATACAGTTGATGTCCGTATGGACGTAGATGTGTAAGCTAACAGATATCACCGGTAATTACGCAGAACCATTAATATATTGCCGTATGAAAAAGCCTCCGCATAGCCTTATGGGCAAAGCGGAGGCTTCGTTTTATTTCAAAGAACTTGAGAAGGCATAGTGATATTTGAGGAAGCTCATTGAATATCGAGGCATTCCTCATGTATGAGCCTGACATGCTCAAGTTCACGTTCTGTTCTGTATTCCCGTAGATGTGGGTCCGTTTACTTAATCAAACTAAGGACCTGCACCCCCCGCCCCCCGGAAAGCCCCTCGAAACTCTTAAAGTGAATCTCACGTATTCAAGCCTCCCGTCCAAGTAACGGAGAAATAGATGGAAAAAGTAAACTTAATTTGTTAAAAATAAACTATTATGAGTTTTTATATGGAAAAAGTAGACCTACTTTAACCAAAAAACCCGGCAAGAGGGTTCAACAGGTGAATTAATGATCCTTTTTCCACCTAGCATGCTGAAGTGCATGTATACCTCAGAATTAGTGATCCTTTTTCCACCTAGCTTTTTAGCCGCGTACTTGGTTTCCAGTAAATTAAACTGTCCCTCGTGCTCAGCATGCCCAGTAAATTAATATTTCTGTTACTACTTAGCAGCTGCCGCAGATTGAAGGTTTAGTGAGCTTCCTCATACGCCCGGATCTCGATTAGCTCCGCGTGCCGGCTTCCGTTGGTTGCGTCTACGAGGACTCTTATACGCTGTGCCTGCACAGGTTCCGGCAACAGATGGATTACTTTGCGTTTGCGGTTGCCGGTGCCGCCTGTAATCTCCGTCCACTGTCCGCCAGCACCCTGGGCTTCCACCCGGTAATCACGGACCAGCTCGGGGATGACCGTAAAAGGGGTACGATGATGGTGCAGATTCACCAGATCTTCGTTCACATCATCGTTGAAGGTCAGATGAATCTCGGCAATACTCTGTTCTGTATCCCATTCCAGCTGCAGCCATTCCGGCTTACCGGCCGTGATCGGCTCCGACATCCACTGCTGCGGACCGCCGAACGGGCGGTGATAACCGTTCACGGCTTTGTCCGCCGCGAACGCCGCCGTCGGTGAGCTGAGCCGGAAGCAGAACGGCCGCCTGGCCTGGCCCTTCATCTTCCAGAGGACGACGAGCTGATCCGTCGAGTGGTCCTCCAGATCCTTCGAGATCTGCGGGTGCTCATCCTTGAAGAAGACCAGCACGCCGCTGTGCGGCTCCAGCGAATGATGAAGGCTGACCGCAGGGTTCGCCTTGATGATTACAAAAGCGTTCTGCGGCACCTCCGGCTGCCACTGCAGATCGAAGGCAACCCACTGCCGCCGCCCGGCTCCGGCAGGTGCCGTTGCCCGTGCCCGCAAGGTATGCGGCACGTAATTCTCCCCGCGGCCGGTGTCCCACAGCTCGGCCGTCACTTCCGCTGCCTGCTCCGCGTCCAGCAGCAGCTCAAAGCCGTGGATTCCCGGGTCTGCCGGGAATAGCACGGCAACATCGCTGCGCAGCGGCCAGGCTTCGCCCGGCTGCGTCAGCCCGAGCGCGCAGCGCGCGCTAGAGGCGCTTACCCGCGCCTTCCGGGCCAGATCTGCTTCATCGCTGCTCTGCAGGCCGATGATCGAAGCGTCCTGCCGCAGCAGCGTCTGCCGCAGCTCCGGCAGGTGCCGCGCTTGCAGCTCGCGCGGCGTAAGCCCCAGGCGGCTGGCGAGCGCCGCCCCGGTGCCGGCGGCTTCGCCGATGACGGCGCAAGTTGCCATCACCCGCGTCGTGCCGAAGGCGACATGGGTGGCACTGATATTGCGCCCGGCCATGAGCATATTCCGCACATTTACGGAATACAGGGATCGGAAGGGGATGTGGTACACCCCGTCCGCATGCATATGCTTTGAGCCGCTGGCATCGGCGTACATCCCCTGCGGGGGATGGAGGTCGATCGACCAGCCGCCAAAGGCCACCCCGTCCGCGAACCCGCGCTGGGTGATAATATCATTCTGGTTCAGCACGTAGTCGCCGGTGAACCTCCGGTATTCACGTTTGCCGGGCAGGGAGCCGACCCATTCCAGCGTCATGTTCTCCGCGCCGAACTTGCCGGAATTTTTGATATAGTCCCAAATGCCGTAGATGACCGACCACAGCTCGTCACGGATCATTTCATTGTCATGCACCGTGTCGTGCTCGCCGCCCCACTCAATCCACCAGTAGTGGCAGCCGGAGTCGCCGCTTTTAATAACCCGGCGGAGCGGAATCGTGGTCTCCGAGATATCCTTGGCAAAGGAAGGCGGAACAAAGTTTACCGGTACCCCCGTATCCTTCGTATAAAAGAGAATGGTACTGCCAAGCGTAATCCCGTCCGCAATTTCAGGAGCCCACTCCTCGCCGTATTCACTGCGGGCTTCCCGGCCGAGGGCGAATGTGGCCCCGGCCAGAAAGCCGATCAATCCATCGCCTGTACAGTCCAGATACAGGCTGCTCTTGAACGTGATCCGCCGCTCCGAGGCCATCATCCAGCCCACCACGGCGGTGATCGTCCGGTCATGCTCCGGGCCTTCAGCCATTACCTCATGAATATCTGTATTTAGATAGAGTGAAATATTCGCTTCAGCTTTGACGGCCTCCAGCACAACCAAATCCCATACATAAGGATTGCCTTCGGGGTTCCGGTACTGGTTCTCGATGAACAGCTCGCCCATAATACCGGTTTCGCGTGCATATCGGTTCGTACCATGTGCAGTTGCTCCGCAGACCCAGACACGCACCTCACTGCTGGAGTTGCCACCGAGCACGGGGCGGTTCTGCACCAGCGCCACTTTTTGCCCCAGTCGGGCTGCTGCGATGGCTGCACATACCCCGGCCAATCCGCCCCCGATTACCGTAATGTCATTGTTCACTAGCTCCTGCTTCATCCCTACAGCACCTCATATCGGTTGATGTTTGAACATATCTATAGTTTCATAATGAAGCTGCCACTTTACTTTTTAAATGCATGTATTTATCATTTAGCATGTACTTTATTTCAGAGCAGGGAGGCGGGGCATGGAACTGTTGGACCATATCTACTGGAGGCAGAAGAGGGAGTTTGCGCTGCCGTGGGACCGCTATGTAGCATGGGTGGTTTTTGCTGTTGAAGAGGGTGTGTTCCGCTTTGAGATTGGCGGGCACTCGGGGGAAGCGGGATTTGCAGATCTAGTGGTCTGTCCGCCGGGAGTCCCCTTCGTTCGGGAAACGGTCACGCCCCTGACCTTTCATTATATCCAGTTCACTGCGGATGCCGGATGCCGGCTTCCTCCAGGTCTGCTTCATTTGAATGACACGAAACGGCTGAGCTCCACTTATGCCTATCTGCGCCAGCTTGCCGAGGACAGCAGCCCTGAGTCGTTGGGATGGAAAACGCACCTCGTAGCGGATTTGTGGCAGCTGTACCACATGGAGAGCAGAGAGGCTGCAGGGGTGGGCAAATTTACGGAAGATGCCCTGATGGCGGATGCGGCAGCGGCCATTACTGCACAGGCCTGGGAACCGTTAAGTCTGCTGGACACCGCGCGGAGCCTGGGGCTGAGTCCTGTGCAGCTGACTAGGCGGTTCCGTGAAGCATTCGGGGAAACGCCATCCTCGTACCTGAAATCCATACGTCTAGGCAAAGCACGCACGCTGCTGAAGGACAGTGAGCTAACCCTGGCACAGATCGCCGAACGCTGCGGCTATGAGAACGGATTTTATTTAAGCAGAGTGTTTACGAACGCCTCTGGAATGAGCCCGGCAGAGTACCGGAAGCGGCACAGGGTATAGAGGAGAGGCCAGAAGGTGACTTTTTCGGCTGCAAAACCTTGGGGAATACCGTTGATTTTAAAAAAAGTAATCGGGTCGGGCCGGGTCTGGAGCTATAAACTGCTGTACCTGCTGCCGCGCTACGCATCTCATTATTCGGGCGTAGCGCCCATAAGCTGTTTAAGACTTATATGATATTACACCACAAAAAACCTTCCGTAATCGCCTTTATGCTGAGGCGTCTCACGGAAGGTTTTGCTTGTTCAGCATGCTCATGAAGAGCTACAGATAGACATTCTGTAAGGACGTTTGACTTTATGAAGTCTTTCGCCTATGCATTATACTGCGCCTGATACAGGCGGCTGTAAGTGCCTCCGGCATTTACCAGTTCCTCGTGACGGCCTTCCTCGGAGATGCCGTCCTCGTTCACGACGATGATCCGGTCAGCATTTTTGATGGTTGTCAGACGGTGGGCGATCACAAGGGTTGTCCGTCCAACAGACAGGTCCGCCAGCGACTGCTGAATCGCGGCTTCCGTCTCCGTATCCAGTGCCGAGGTCGCTTCGTCCAGAATTAGGATCGGCGGATTCTTCAGGAACATCCGGGCGATGGCGAGCCGCTGCTTCTGCCCGCCGGACAGCTTCACACCGCGTTCGCCAATAACGGTATCCATTCCGGCAGGCAGGCCGTTAATCAGTTCCTCCAGATGCGCGCGTCTCGCTGCCTCCCAGATTTCCGGCAGCTCGGCATCGAGTTTGCCGTAGGCGATATTCTCGCGGATCGTGCCGGAGAAGAGGAAGACATCCTGCTGCACAATCCCGATTTGCTTCCGCAGCGCATTCAGCTTCATGCTGCGGATATCGGTTCCGTCAATGGAAATATAGCCGCCGGTCACATCATAGAAGCGGGGCAGCAGGCTGCAAATAGTGGTTTTACCTGCGCCGGAGGGCCCGACGAAAGCAATGGTCTCACCGGCATTTACCTTCAGACTGATGCCATCCAGCACCGGACGGCCCGGATCATAACCGAAGCTGACACGGTCAAAGACGATATCTCCGCGGAGGGCGTGGACATCCACAGCGCCGGGCTGATCGGCGATATCGGGCTCTGTATCAATGACCTCAAGGTAGCGTTTGAAACCGGCAATGCCTTTTGGATAGCTCTCAATGACCGCATTGATCTTGTCAATCGGCCGGAAAAAGATATTGGACAGCAGAATAAACGCAACAAATTCGCCAATCTCAAGCTCACCCTGAATGAAGAACCAGGCACCGCAGACCATCACGACGATCGTAATCAGACGGGTCATCATATAGCTGACTGACAAGCTTTTGGCCATCAGCTTATACGCCATGAGCTTGGTCTTGCGGAACATCTGGTTGTCGACGGCAAACAGATGTTTCTCATACTCCTCATTGGCAAAAGATTGAACCACGCGGATTCCCCCGACATTGTCCTCAATCCGGGCATTGAAATTGCCCACATTGCTGAAAAGCTGGTGATACGTGGAGGTCATGTTACGGCCAAAATGGATAATGATCCAGGCCATAAGCGGAACAATGATGAAGGTAATAACCGCCAGCTTGAGATTGATATCGGCCATCAGGATAAATGCGCCCACGAGGGTCATCACGGCGATGAACACATCCTCCGGCCCATGATGCGCCACCTCGCCGATATCGTTGAGATCATTCGTAATCCGGCCGATCAGATGACCGGTTTTGTTGTTGTCAAAGAACCGGAAGGATAATTTCTGAATATGATCGAACATTTTTTTGCGCATATCGGTCTCGATGTTGATCCCCAGCATATGCCCCCAGTAGGTTACAATATATTGCATTGCGGTATTTAGCGCGTAAATGGCCATCAGGGCGATGCAAGCGATCAGAATCAGCGGCCAGTCCTGCCCGGGCAGCAATTCGTCGATGAATTTATTAACCGCCACTGGAAATGCCAGCTCCAGCAGACCGGCTCCCACCGCACAGGCGAAGTCGAGAATAAATAATTTTTTGTATGGACGGTAATAGGAAAAAAAACGACGCAGCATCTCTTATTCACTCATTTCTTTATAGTGATATTTCACTGTTGAGAGTCATTCTCAATAAGAACCTCATGTTAAGGATACTAAAGAGGGTGAAGTGTTTTGTCAACGGAAAGATATTTTAAGTGGAGAACGAAACAGTACCTGCGTATTTTTGTCTAATCACCCAATCCTCAGCTGCTTTATGTACATAGTGTAGTGTATACAAGCATAAAGGAGGAATTTACATGAGTGAAAATGGAAGAGGATACGGTGCATTTACTTCCACTGGCGCAATTCTGGTACTGTTCATCCTGCTCGTTATCATTTCTAAATCCCTCTGGGTATAATTAGTGATGTGTCTCCAACTGTAAAGCCAGTCCCACAGACTGGTTTTTTTTATTGTGTATGGCGGAAACTTTGCCGGAAAATTTGTGCAGAGCATTCTTGGAGGGGATATAATGTAACAATGTGATTATTACATAGAACAGCCTTATTACCTGGACAAGCCTTTGGAGTGTAAGGGTGAAAGACTGCAATCGGGAGGACAACATGAAAGTAAAACATCAAGATGCTGCATTACCGGAACTGGGCAAGGCCCGGCCGGACAAGGAAGCCAGCCGTATTCTGCTGATCGTGGGGATTATCTGCGTCGCTGCGGCTCTTCGGGCTCCCTTCACCTCCGTTGGACCATTGCTGGGCATGATCCGTGATGATCTGGGATTGTCAAATACACTGGCGGGAGCGATTACCACGTTGCCGCTGCTGGCATTTGCTATGCTGTCACCTTTTGCGCCACAGCTGGCCCTGCGGTTTGGCACCGCCAATGTTCTTGTGCTGGCCATGCTGGCCTTATCCATGGGCATTCTGATCCGCTCGGGTTCGGGAACGGCCATGCTGTTCGCAGGCACAGCGATAATCGGGTTGTCCATCGCCGTCTGCAATGTACTGCTGCCGGGACTGATCAAGGGAAGATTCCCGGAGAATATCGGACTTATGACCGGGGTTTATACCCTATCCATGAATATCTGTGCGGCTGCTGCCTCAGGCATCAGCGTCCCGCTGGCACAGCATGCCGGATTCGGCTGGCGGGGGACTCTGGCGATGTGGTTTATTGTGGCCGCGCTGGCGACCCTGTTCTGGATTCCTCAGATGCGGAATATGACGAGGGGCGGCAGTGAGGGTAAACGGCAATCCTCCGTTCAGCTCTGGCGGTCTCCGCTAGCCTGGCAGGTTACCCTGTTCATGGGGCTCCAATCGCTGCTGTATTACGTGCTGATTGCCTGGTTTTCCGTGATATTGGTTGAACGGGGGATGACCTCCAGCCATGCGGGCTGGGTTCTATCTCTCATGCAGCTGGCCCAGCTGCCGTTTACTTTTTTCGTGCCCCTTTGGGCGGGCAAAATGAAAAACCAGCGCAGCCTGGTGCTCATTACATCCATTCTTTTTATGATTGGAATTCTCGGGGTATGGCTGGGCAGCAGTGGCTGGATGGCAGTTTGGGCTATCTGCATAGGAATTGCCGGCGGGTTTGCCTTCGGCCTCGTCATGATGTTTTTCAGTCTGAGGACCCGCAGCACACAGGAAGCCAGCGGGCTGTCCGGTATGGCCCAATCGGTGGGGTATCTGCTTGCTGCAATGGGTCCCGCCCTCTTCGGACTGCTGCATGACGTGACCCATAGCTGGAACGTGCCGCTGGCATTACTTGCTGTGGCAAGCATTTTATTGTTCATAGTAGGACTTGGAGCGGGCAGTAGCCGTTTTGTGGGCGACAAAAGATAAACTCAGTAAAGTGTACCTGTGATAATTTTATAATCAATGGCATCCATGAAGACCAAGTGATATCTTGTGTAATGCAGTCCAGAATTCGCTATCCACTTTAGCTTAGTAAGATATTCGTTCTTTGCTCCATAAGCTGCAACAAAATTCTCTTGCAATTGATTGGCAAAGAGAGTATAGTCTTATATACAGCGATCAAAACGCTGAAGTTCATAATGTGCGGTCATGGCGGAATTGGCAGACGCGCTGGCTTCAGGTGCCAGTGATAGCAATATCGTGGAGGTTCGAGTCCTCTTGACCGCATCACCTTACAAATATGGTTCGTAGTTGCTTAGGCAATTACGGACCTTTTTTACGTGGATTGGAGACTTAAGCTATTGCTCATGACTTGAGCATGGGCATGATCTTGTTCTTCAAGAAAAATGAATGGAGAGCATATTCCAATAGAATAAGAAAAAAGTATAACCAAGGCTCATGAGTGCCAGCAAATAACGGCCGTACGTAACAAGCCGGTGCTGAGCAGGATTCGAACGATGGAGGCTCGCAGTCCTAACAGCAAGGGTGATCGCAGCGGCGGAAGCAAGAAAAGGCAGAGAGGAGAAGCCCCAGGCATACCATGCCGGGTATCCGAATGTCATTACTTGTGAGTTCCCATACAGGAATTGGCCTATCAGGAAGACTGAAAAGACTGCCGCGATACATCCCACATGTCCGGGACCGTGTGGTCTCTTGCGCAGCATCAATCGCAGCAGGCTTCGAGCCAGAGCAATAATTGTGATGAAGATCCACAACAAGCCAACACCTGCGTAGACGGCAAGAAGGGTGGCGGGTTGCTGTACAAACGGCGGCTCTTCCTTAATGGTTACCCCTTGGATAAAGGTCAGCTTCCAGGGGCCGTGCTGTCGATGGAACCAGATGAAGTCTCCGCTGTCCTTGTCACGAAACAATCCTGTTCCTGCAGGAATATAGGTTTTGGTTTGCTCCGATCCAGTTCCTTCGGGAAAGACTCCATTAACCAGCAGCGACTTCCCGGTGCTTTGCACTTCAAAGTTTCTTCCGCCCAGCCATCTAAACCATTTGCCCCAGCCATGCTGAGGCCCCAGACCGATGGTGTATGTCCGCACATATTGCTCCAGATCGGGGGAGGGGGTAGAGACAATTGGAGCAGCCTGTTTTTGTTCCTCCGGCAGCAGGCGGACAATGGCATCTGTCACTTGATCGCGAAGAGGCTTTCCTGATGAGACTGCGTTGCTCACAACAAATATACCAAGTCGATACTTGGGTATAAGCTCCATCTTGGCAGAATAGCCATCGATGTCGCCAGTATGCGACAGGGAAAGCAGGCCACTTTTTAAGCGGTTTCGAAATAAGCCGTAGCCTACGCCCTCCACATCCGGATGCTCTGTAAACTGCCTTGCCTGCATTTCATTTATGCTGGTCCGTTTTAGAATATGCTGTTCCCGGTAGCCTCCTTCGTTCAACAAAGCCATCATGTAGTGAGCCCATTCATCAGGTATCACACTGAGGGCTCCCGCCCCCGGCAGATTCAAGTAAGAATAGGGGATTTCCTGATACTTTCCCTTCTGATACTGATAGGATTTGGCCATGTTCCTGTCGTTCTCCTGATGCAGCAGGCTGGCACTTGGCATTTGAAGAGGATCGAATAAGCTATGTTTCATATAAGTCTCAAGCGTGCCTCCCGTCACCTGTTCGATGAGGAAGCTGGCAAGCCCCACTCCGGCATTACTGTAAGCATATTCTGTCCCAGGCTCCCGAACAGGAGGTTGCTTGTCGAGATATTGCCGCAAAAAACTCCCAGCCGGTATAACCTTGTCCGGTGATTGCGCTGCCAGATGATAGATAGCTTCATCCAGGCCAGCCGTGTGAGTCAACAACTGGTGCAGGGTAATGGGGTGATTCTTGTAGAGGGGCACCTTGAAGCTGGTCAGATAGGTGTTAATATTCTTATCCATGGACAGCTTCCCTTGCTCTTGCAACTGCATGACTGCTGCTGCCGTGATGGACTTGGTGAGCGAGCCGATCCGCATAACTGTCTGAGCGGGATTAACAGGAATCTGCTTCTCCATATCGGCATAGCCATAGCCTTTGCTGAATACAATGCGATTGTCCTTCGTCACTACGACAGCAGTGCCTGGAATATGATCGGCCTTCATGATTCCGCTGAGGAGCGGAGTCAGAGTCGCTTCCAGTCGTTCCTGCGTCATTGCGTCATCTCCGCTGGCTGCTTGCGCAGCAGACACCCCTCCGAAAATACTCATCCACACCATAACAGAAATACTTACTACAGATTTCAAATTCACTATCAGAACCTCCCAGACAGATATGTGCAAGTCTTCTGGAATAAGAATAAGGGAGCATTCTTTCAGAGCCATGTCGCCAATCTTACAATAACCTTAAATCGCTGAAAACAGCCCGGGATATGATAAACTAATGGTCATGGAAGCTGGATGAATGAGGAGGCTGGGATGTGCAGCGAACGGTACTGCTCGTCGATGACAACCCGGAAATTGTAGAGCTGTTGAGACTTTTTCTGGAAAAGGAAGGACTGCGCGTTATAGAAGCCTATAATGGCGCTCAAGCATGGGCATGCATTCAGCAGGAGCCCGTTGATCTGGCCGTGCTTGATATTATGATGCCTGAGCTTAACGGTGTTCAATTGCTGCAGTTGCTCCGCACGGAGTACAAGCTGCCGGTAATATTGCTGTCTGCCAAGAATCAGGATAGTGACAAGATTCTTGGCCTTCGTCTTGGAGCCGATGATTTCATCTCCAAACCGTTTAATCCCTTAGAGGTTGTGGCCCGGATTCATGCAATGCTTAGGCGTACTTATGACTTAAATGAACCGGCAGCACTTGGTCAGGAACCTCCGGCGCAGAGCAGTATCGGTGAGCTGACGCTTGACCATGGGGACTGCGTGGTATACAAGTCAGGGCGGGAGATACCGTTGACCGCAATCGAATATAAGCTGCTGTCCACGTTTATGAACGCGCCGGGGCGCATTTTTACCAAGAAGCAATTGTTTGAGCAGGTCTGGTCGGAACAATACTATGAGGATGCCAACACCATTATGGTCCACATCTCCAGATTGCGCGATAAGGTGGAGGAAGCTCCGAAGCAGCCCGTGTACATTCGCACGATCCGGGGACTGGGGTACAAGTTTGCCAAAAAGGATGATTTCCGCTGAAAAAAACAAAGCTGATCTCCAAGCTGATCCGATCCTATGTTTATTTTGCCCTTACTTTGGGGCTGGTTGTTGTAGTCTTCCTGATGCTGGTTATTGACTTGAACAGCCAGACTATTGAGCTGACATTACCCATGCTGCTTCTGCTGCTTGCGCTGTTTGGCATGAGCATTTACATATACGGCCTCTGGACGGCGAAACGGGTTACCAGGCCACTGGAGCATATCGCAGAAGCCATAGAGAGAATGGGCAAGGGACAATATAACGAGCGTCTCCTTATAACGGGGGATTATGAGTTCTCGGTAATTCAGCACCGGTTCAATGAAATGGCGGAGTCTCTGGAACAGGCGGAGAAGGAGAATCGCAGGCTGCAGGAAGGCAAGCAACGGATGCTGGCCGATCTGTCCCATGATCTCAAGACACCGATAACAACCATACAGGGTTATGCCAAGGCATTCCAGCTGGGGCTGGTTGATAATGAGGAAAAGAAAGAGCGGTATCTGCAGCTCATGTACAATAAGGCAACTCTGGTCACTGAGCTGATTGATGATCTGTTTAGACTTTCCAAGCTGGAGCGTACGGAATATCCTGTGTTGTTGGAGCAGGGAGATCTAGCAGAATTGCTGAGAAAAATTGCGGCTGATTATTATGATCCCTTTGAAGAAAAGGGTATGGCTATGGAAATGGATATACCCCCGGGTGAGGTATTGGCCAATTATGACTCTGCTCTCATGGGTAGAGCCATAGGTAACCTGCTGTCCAACGTTCTCCTGCATAACCCTGAGGGTACAGAGGTCTATATCGCACTTGAAGAATTGGCTGATGAAGTAGTGATAACGGTTCAGGATAACGGTGTTGGGATCTCTGATGAGCTGAAGGATGTAATTTTTGAGCCCTTTGTACGTGGAGATGCGGCCCGGCCGGGAGATGGGGGAACCGGATTGGGGCTGGCTATCACCAAGCAAATCATGGAGCTGCACAGAGGTGTGCTAAGACTTGATAACCGGAACGGCTTGACCGTATTTGGGCTGGTTGTCTGCAAAAAGCTCAGTACCGGGGAGTAAGCACCGGGAGTCAAAAACGAGACTGTTACACCAGAAGCATCTTTTCCGAAAAAAAGGTATACTAGGATTAGTTTCAGTCCCCACTTTCACAGAGGAGGCTCTATCACTTGACCGACATACTCTTTAAGCATCTGTTTTTGCGGTCCTCTATAGGGTTCGCAGTAGTCTCCACGAAAGACGGTACCATGATTATGGCGAATCCCGCGCTCTGCAGTATGTTCGGGTATTCGGAAGCAGAAATGATGAATCTCCGTTACCTGGATATTGCGTACCCGGAGGATAAGCCTGCTGCTGATCATGATATGATCATGCAATATTTGCTGCGCAGTCCCGGTGCGGCTGTAAATAAAGAGAGACGTTTTGTGCGCAAGGACGGCAGGATCATTTGGATTGCATTACATATTTTCTTAACGTTTGATGAGACTACCGGTGATCCTCTTCACCTAATCGCCGAATTGACGGAAATTACAAGCCGTAAGCTCGCCGAGAAAAAGATTGAGGAGGACCGGCTGCTCTATAATCTGATTACGCAGAATACACCGGATATGATTTCCTTTGCGGATGCGGACGGAACGGTACGCTACGTGTCTCCATCCGTTGAGAAGCTGCTTGGTTACCCGATGGAAGAGGTGATCGGCAGGAAAAGACCGGATTTCTATCATGAAGAAGATGTGATAGAAATGACTGAGCACGGGAAGGCATATTCCGACAGTGATGTGTTTACCCGCCGGGCCCGGCATAAGGATGGGCATTATCTGTGGCTCGAAAATTCATTTCAGGTGATGCGTGACAGCGATGGGAATGTAGAGCAGGTACTGACTATTGCCCGTGATATCACAGAACGCAAGAAATATGAGAATATGCTGGCAACTGCCCAGGCGCTGGGCCAGATGGGTTCATGGGAATGGGATTCCCCAAGCAGGCAAATGACCGTTTCGAAACAGCTGCGGTTAATTTTTGATATGTGCGAAAATGGCGAAATTGGCACGCACAGCCATATTGATTATTTGCAGCTGTTAGCCCGCGTGGTTCCAGAGGACCTGGCGCAGCTGCGGGTGGAGCTGCACAAGACATTGAAGTCCGGGGTTAATGGTCAATATGTGTTTAGAATTGAGAACGAGAAGGGCGAGCGCAGGGTTATTTATACCTACTGGGAAGTCGTGCTGGATACAGCAGGTAAAACCTTACAGGTGAATGGGATTGTACAGGATATCACCGAACGCTACCGGATGGAGGAGCAGCTTCGTGAGAGTGAGCGGAACTACCGGCTGATTTCTGAGAATTCATTGGATTTTATCTCCCGGAATACCACGGACAGCGAGGCTGCTTACCTGTATGCATCGCCAGTTTGCCAGCCTATGCTAGGTTACACACCAGAGGAGCTGGAAGGCTCGAGTGGCATGCAGTACGTTCATCCGGATGATGTTGACAGAGTTCATTCTTATCTGCAGAAGAGCATGGAGGGCAGCAAGCTGGAGCCAATCAATTTCCGCTTCTTGTGCAAGGATGGCTCTTACTTATGGGTGGAAACGACGCTGCGCCATATCAGTGCAGGCCCGGGTGGCATGGCCGAAATGGTCTGTGTCACCCGCAATGTGTCCGAGCGCAAGCAATATGAACTGAAGCTGCTGGAAAGTGAGAACCGTTATAAATCCCTATTTGAGTATAATCCGTCCGCGATCAGTGCGATGGATCTGGATGGGCATATCCAGTCACTGAATGCCAGTCTCCAGCAACTGAGCGGCTATCCGCGCGGGAGTCTTCTGCATTCCAGTTACAGCGAGATTATTGACCCGGAAGAGCTGGATTTTGCCCAGGAACGTTTTGAGCAGGCAGCGCAAGGATTACCTCAGACCTTTGAGAGCAGACTGATCCACAGGGGAGGTTATCCGGTTGAGGTCAGCGTGATCTATGTGCCGATTATGGTGAACAGCCAAGTCGTGGGTGTGTTCGGTATTACCAGTAACATCACAGAACGCAAACGCCATCTGCAGCAGATTGAGAAGCTCAGCTATGAGCATGCGCTGATTCTGAATTCGGTCTCCGAAGGTATCTTTGGTATGAATCTTGAGGGCGAAACGATGTTTATTAATCCGGCTGCATCGACGATGCTGGGGTATGAGCCAGGTGAACTGGCGAGGAATATTAAGCTGCATACCGTGGAACAGACATGGCTGGACGCCGAACCGTATACCAGCGGACGGAGGTCGCTATCGGACTCCCTCGCAAGCTATCTCTCATACGAGGACAAGGAAGGGGTGTTCTGGAGACAGGACGGTTCCAGCTTCCTGGTGAAATACCGCATGTCTCCATTATTTGATCATGGGGAACGGAAGGGCGCGGTTGTCGTCTTCCGGGACATTACGGAAGAAAAGGCTATTGTAAGGGCAAAGGAATCAGCGGAGCAGGCAGACCGGGCCAAGTCGGAATTCCTGGCAATCATGAGCCATGAGCTGCGTACGCCGATGAACGGAATCATTGGCATGGCGGATCTTTTGGCTGGAACTGAGCTTGATGAAGAGCAGGAATACTACACACAAATTATCAACAAAAGCAGCGAGACCTTGCTGCATATTCTGAACGAGGTGCTGGATTTCAGCAAGATTGAAGCCGGGATGATGACGCTGGATCTGCAGACAGTAGATCTGTCCCAGGTGCTTCAGAATGTGACCGAGCTGTTTTATCCAAAAGTCAAGGAAAAGGGCCTGCTGCTTCATACTGAGCTGGACCCGGATTTACCGCTACTTGTGGTGACGGATGAGGCCAGATTGCGCCAGATTCTGGTGAATCTCCTCGGCAATGCAGTGAAATTTACCGAAGAGGGCGAAATTCACATTACTGCGAAGCTGCAATCCATTGCCGATACCGGTGATCTGGTTGTTAAATTCACTGTGAAAGATACAGGAATCGGCATTCCGCAAGGCAGCCAGGGCCTTCTGTTTCAGTCCTTTTCCCAGCTTCACCCCTCGATCAACCGCAAGTATGGCGGCACAGGACTTGGACTGGCGATCAGCAAAAGACTGGTGGAACTGCTGGGCGGAATGATCGGTGTAGACAGTAACGAAGGAGAAGGGGCGGAATTCTTTTTCACTATCCATGTTTTCCTGCCGCTGTCGGAACTTACCTATGACCAACTCTCCATAAGTGCCGCTGGTGCGAGTAATGAGAAGAACGCAGGGGACAGAACCTCCTCGGAGGGTGAATACGGTCCGTTGTCTATCTTGATTGCTGAAGATCACCCGGTGAATCTGCAATTGCTTCAGGCCTACCTCAAAAAGCGCGGATATTGCGCCGATGTGGTGTTGAACGGGGAGAAGGCTGTTGAAGCGGTGCGCTCACATCATTATGATCTGGTATTCATGGATATTCAAATGCCGCTCATGGACGGGATTGAAGCGACCAGCATCATCCGCCACGAAATGGGGCAGACTCCGGTTATTGTTGCTGCAACAGCTTTTGCCCGCAAAGAGGACAAGGAGCTGTGTCTTAGAGCGGGTATGCAGGACTTTATCTCCAAGCCGATCTCACCGGCTGAAGTAGATAGAGTGCTGCGGGAATGGTCCGCCCATATCCACAGATAAGGTGTGTTTTTTTGAAAAGGGGCTTGTGAATGAGAGGGCTTTTGTATGTGCTGTTTGCAATACTGTATCTGTTGACCACATTCTTCGTCCTCGGTCCGGTGCTGTTCGCCGACGGCTCCGCCAAAGAGCGGACGCTCACCCTAATCGTGGTTCTTGTGATCTATGCGGCGATTACAGTCTGGCTGCGGATCATCCTGAAGAGGCTGCGCAGGCGTTGACACGTGAAGATTTTAAAGGCTGCGGTTATTCAGCCACGTGTCCGGATTCGTGGATCTCAGCCCAGGCAGCCACCGAGTCAGCATTGGTATAGACATAGGGAGTGGAGGGGGACGGAACCGGAACAATGCTATCGGGTATTATTTTTATGACTTCCTTGCCCTGATAAAACGACATATGGAGCTTGCCCCGAACCTCAATCCAGGTATCGGCCGGCAGGCTTATTTGCGTTGCGGGATCAAGGAGGATGCCCAGGGGAGTTGCGTCTGCCGTACAGCACTGCACCAGGAAGCGGCTAACCGCGAACGCCTTTTTGGCCCCTTTTCCGTTCTCCTGGTATAGAAATCCGGTCACAGTTATCGATTTGCCCTCAAATTGCGGTTTGTACAAGTCGATAGCTCCCAGGGTTTCCGAAAAAATCTCCGGATACACCTGAATTACAGGCTGCGCATACAGCTTCCCGGCGAGCTCGGCGAACTCCTCCAGGTAAGGACTTGCGGCATTGAATTTCACATGCTCAGCAGCTTCCTCGGCAATGTAGGATAAGGCGATACCTTTCTTGGCCGCTGCCTCGCTGCCTAGCGAACGGTCGGGAAGCAGGAAGCCTAGCAGCAGCGGGAAAAGAAACAGGCTGTACAGCATAGCGCTGCCCAGTCCGGATCGCGGCAGGCGGTGCTCACAGTCGCAGAGCAGCGTGCTTTTGCCGAATAACGCCTGGATTCCGAGACTTAGCGCCATCAGTGCCAGCGGTACCGGACAAAGGCGAATCCAGCGTGCCAGCTTGGGGGCGACATAGTAATGCAGCGCATCCTGCTGAACCAGGTGCCCGATATAGAGCGCGAAGAGCAGCAGGACCAGCGACCTGAATCCATAGTGCAGCCGGATGCTCCGGGAGTCATTCATATACGGACCTCCTGAACGTTCTTGAGGGTATCATAGCCACAGCGAGGCTAGAACGGAAGCGATAAACACAGCTGAAAAGATCAGGAAAAACAAATAAAAAGCAAATTTGGTCTTGAATAGCGAGAGCAGCATCAGCGAGTTTTTGAAATCGAGCATCGGTCCCAGCACCATAAAGGCAAGCAGAGAGCCGCTGGGAAATGTATGCAGAAAAGTGGAGGCAACAAAGGCGTCCGAGGTGGAGCATAGCGAGAGTACATACGCCAGCCCCATCATGAACAGATAGGAGCCCAGCGGCTTCCCGCCAATGGCGGCCAGGCTGCCTTGATCCATGAAGGTCTGAATGCCGGAGGTGAGCAGACACCCGATGATCAGATATTTGCCCATTTCAAAAAACTCCTCCGACGTATGCACGAATACAGCAACCAGTTTGCCGCCGCGCGTACTGCGCTCATGGATTTCTCCGCCCTCCCGGCTGATCGAAAGCCGGAGCGGTGATTTGCGGACGGTGGCATACACCACCAAACCGATCACGAAGGCCACGAGAAAGGCCAGTCCCATCCGCGCATAAGCCAGCTCCGGATGGGCGCGGAAGGCCGTCAATGTAGCCCCGTAGACCACTGGATTCAGGATTGGACCCGACAGGATGAAGACGATGGCCACGTATAGCGGCATCCCTTTGTGCATCAGGCGGCGGACCAGCGGAATCATCCCGCATTCACATACAGGGAAAAGAATGCCAAGCAGGCAGCCGAATAGGATCGCCGGAACCGGCCGCCGCGGAATCCAGCGTGAGATCATCTCATCCGGTACGAATACACGGAGGAGTGAAGAGAGCAGCGCGCCCAGAAGGACAAATGGCAATGCTTCCAGCAAAATGCCGATAAATCCGGTTTTGAAGGCTGCGGTATAGGCGTTGTCCAGCATCCGCGGGTGACCCGGAAGCCAGAGGACACCCGCTGTAATCAGGAAAGCGGCAGGAATCAGCAGGGGCAGCATTTTGAGCGGTGAAAGGGTGCTCAAGGCTGCTGGAACAAGGCGGACCAGCGGTCTGTCAGCTGCTTCTCGTCCAGATGTAGTCCGATGAATACCAGATAAGGGTGGCCGGGATAGCGCGAGAACTCCCAAGTGCAGCGGTTTCCTGCGTATTGGACCAGTTGGACCCCGTCCTGCCCGGCGAGCCGGACATGCCCCTTGGCTCTCACCAGGCTGTCTCCCCATTCACGGAAAAAGCCCTCAAGCTGCTCCATCCGGATTCCGCTTGCAGCTTCTGGCGGAAAGGTCAGTGTCACCGCAGCTACTTGCGAATACGAGGCCTGCTGGGCAGATTCCGGTTCCTGCACAGCGGTTGCTCCTTGTCCGCCGTGGAGACTATTCATCCGCTTAAGTGTGGTGCCGTTCATATCACTGCGCCCGCGCTGTGGTCCTGAAGTACGCTGTTCACGGGGGATGATCCCTGCCAGCAGCGGAGTGAGATTGATTTCGCTGTAATGTGTAAATACAATTTCGGATTCTGCATTATGACGGCTGGCCATTTTTTCAATCCGCCATAGGGTTTCCGGTTCCACAAGATCGCTCCTGTTGACAATAATCAGATCAGCACTGGACAGCTGGCGGCGCAGTGTCCGCACAAGCTGCTTGTCGGCGGAGAAGCGGCTGCCATATTCCAGCACATTCTCTGCATCCAGCACGGTTATGGAGTAGTGCAGCTTCAGCCGCTCGCTAAGCGAAGGCTCCAGCAGTGATTTGGCGATTTCCTCGGGATCGGCAACGCCGGTAAGCTCGATGAAGATCACATCCGGCCGACGTGAGAGCAGCAGGCCCAGCGTTTTTGGAAGTTCCTCCTTGCGGCTGCAGCAGACGCAGCCGTCCAGGAGCTTTTCCACAATGGTGCCGCCATGCTCCTGCAGAATGTAGCCATCGACATCCTTTTTACCCAGTTCATTCATTACAACGCCGGGATTCAGACCTCTTGCTTTACTCGCCTTAAGCAGCGTGAGCAGCAGAGTTGTTTTGCCGCTCCCCAGAAATCCGCTCAGGATGATTACCGGTATCTTCATGTTTCTCCCTCCCGCTACATTCCTGCTATTGCAAGAATCATATTTTCATAATTCCATCTATACGTAATGGATCTGCCAGAAAGACCACAAATCTAAGAGAGTTGAAATTTTTTGGGATTGCTGTTGACATTGAGCAGAACAAACCTGTAGAATGTGTAAATCGTAAACATTACGATTAAACATAAAGGAGCTGATGTTAATGAGAGTTATCGTGACACTGGCCTGTACAGAAACCGGCGACCGCAATTACACCACCACCAAGAATAAGAAGACTCAGCCGGGCCGAATCGAGATGAAGAAATACAGCCCCCGTCTGAAACGGGTTACGCTGCACCGTGAGACCCGATGATCTACGGATCGTTGTAAGACAAGCTGTAAACCTATAACATCTCAGGCGAGATTAAGGAGATAACCTATGAACCCCATTCCTGTTACCGTGCTCAGCGGATACCTGGGCTCAGGCAAGACTACATTGCTTAATCACATCCTTCACAACCGGGACGGCCTGAAGGTGGCCGTAATTGTGAATGACATGAGTGAAGTCAATGTGGATGCGGGCCTGGTGAAATCAGGCAACACTCTTTCCCGGACGGAGGAGAAGCTGGTTGAAATGTCCAATGGGTGCATTTGCTGCACGCTGCGCGATGACCTGCTGCGTGAAGTGCAGAGTCTGGCGGCGGAGGGGCGTTTCGATTATATTCTGATCGAGTCCTCCGGCATCAGTGAACCTGTGCCTGTAGCCCAGACGTTTACCTATGCCAATTCTGAGTTAGATATTGATCTGACTGCTCTGGCCAGACTTGATACTATGGTTACCGTAGTCGATGCCAACCGCTTCTGGCATGATTTTGCTTCGGGCGACAGCCTGATTGACCGTGGAACTGTTGCCGGCGAAGAAGATGCACGCGATATTGTCGATCTGCTTATCGATCAGATTGAAACCTGTGATGTCCTGCTCTTGAATAAATGTGATCTGGTGGAGGAGCGGGAGCTGAACAAGCTGGAATCTGTGCTGCGGAGACTACAACCTGCCGCGAAGATCATCCGTACGGTTAATGGTGTGGTTGATCCCGAAGAGATTCTGAATACAGGACGGTTCGATTTCGAACGAACCAGCATGTCCTCCGGCTGGATTGCGGAGCTGAACAAGGAGGAGCATACGCCGGAGACGGAAGAATACGGTATTGGTTCCTTTGTGTACCGCCGCAGAGCGCCCTTTCATCCGCAGCGGCTAAGCTTCTTCTTCAGCAATTGGCCAGAAGAAGTGGTACGGGCCAAGGGGCTGGTATGGCTGGCGGCCAAAGGTGACCTTGCCGCAACGATTAGCCAGGCGGGGCCCTCGATCCAGTTCGGCCCTGCAGGCTACTGGCTGGCAACGCTGCCTGAGGAGCAGCAGCTTGAAGTACTTGCCACGGAGCCCGATATGACAGCCAGATGGGACGAGCGCTGGGGCGACCGCATGAATGAGGTCGTATTTATTGGCATCGGTATGAACCGGGCGAATATTGAAGCCCGGCTGGACAGATGCCTGCTGACCACCAGTGAGATGCAGCAGGATTGGAGTAGCTTCAATAACCCGCTGCCTTGGCCAGCCGGGGAAAGGGTTGCAGCCTTGGAGTAAGCAGACTTGAACCACTCCCAATGGGAGCGGAATCTAGAGCTGGAGCTTGAAGTCATGGAATGAGCCGGGATCATGAATCTGTGATTCCGGCTCTTTTGTATGAGAATAACCTGACCAGTAGAGCGGGCGAAATATGACGTTGATTTATCAATGGTTAGTGACTCTAATCATAATTATTACGATTAATTATTCATTTTGTATTTACAAATCGTAATTATTACGATAATATCATTGGAGTTAATACGTAATTATTACGAATAAACCCGTCCGAAACAGACGCGAAATTATAAAGGGAGGGGATACGCCGTGATTTTATCATCCATGAAGGATGTGGTGTTCGGTTACGGACATGAGCCGGTCATTGACAACCTGTCGCTCGATATTGAAGCCGGACAGTTTATCGGGATCACCGGACCGAACGGAGCAGCCAAAACCACACTGCTCAAGCTTCTGCTCGGTCTGCTTCGGCCTTGGAGCGGAACCGTTTCTCTTAACAAGGAGATGACGGAGGGAGGGAAGCTTGTCATCGGCTATGTTCCGCAGCAGGTCGCTTCCTTCAACGCCGGATTTCCGAGCAAGGTCATCGAGCTGGTCCGGTCCGGCTGCTATCCGCGGCTGGGGTTGTTCGGACGTTTTACGAAGGAGCAGGAGGAGCTTGTGGAGCGGAGTTTGCGGCAGGTGGACATGTGGGAATACCGGAACCGCAGGATCGGGGAGTTGTCCGGCGGGCAGAAGCAGCGCATCTGCATCGCACGGGCACTGGCCCAGCAGCCGCAGGTACTGGTGCTGGATGAACCGGCAACAGGCATGGATATCGGGAGCCGCACCGGATTTTATAAGCTGATGCGCCATTATGTGAGCAACCACGGCCGGACGGTCATTATGGTCACACACGGTCTTGAAGAGACTAGTCCCTATCTGGACACCACGATTAGTCTGGAACGAAAAGAGCAGGAGGGCTGGACATGCTTGGTTACGAATTCATGCAGCGCGCATTTTGGGCCGGGGGCCTGATCGGCATTATCGGTCCGCTGCTGGGTGTATACCTGATGCTGCGCAGGCAGGTGCTAATGGCCGATACGCTATCTCACGTGTCGCTTGCCGGTGTAGCGCTGGGTTCAGTGCTGCAGCTGAATCCGGCGCTCAGCGGATTTGCAGTGGCTGTGGCCGGTGGCCTTGTCATTGAGCAGCTCCGCCGTTCTTACCGTACATACAGTGAGCTTCCGGTAGCGATCATTATGACCTCAGGCCTTGCGCTGGCGGTAGTACTGATGAGTCTGAAACAGAACCTGAGCCGGAGCTTTACCTCCTATCTGTTTGGCTCCATCGTCGCCGTCAGTAATACCCAGCTGGGGCTGATAGCCATAGTGGCTGCAGTGGGTCTATTGTATTTTATTCTTCTTCGACGTCCGCTCTATAGCCTGACCTTTGACGAAGAGACCGCCTCGATCAGCGGTGTTCATACCGGCTTGTTGTCATTCTCATTTGCTGTACTGACCGGCATGACGGTTGCAGCGGCTATGCCGGTTGTCGGCGTATTGCTCGTATCCGCGCTGATTGTCCTTCCGGCGTCCATCGCTCTGCGGATTGCATCCGGTTTTACCGCCGCCATTCTGATTTCGGTCAGTGTTGGCCTTGCGGGTGTTTTCAGCGGCCTGACCGCTTCTTATTACATCAACACACCGCCCGGAGGTACGATAGCTCTTATTTTATTGAGCTTTCTCTTGGGTGCCATTTCCATTCAGAAGCTGTTGGCAGTCCGAAGACGCCGCAATGTCCGTAAGTCCACATAAAAAAGGAGCTTGATCCCACTATGCTGAGTTTTAAAATCCGCCACCTTGCCGTTCTTTCCCTAGCCCTAACCCTGATTGCCGCGGGCTGCAACAATAACAAAACCCCAAGCAATGCGGAAAGTGCCGCCCCTGCTTCATCTGGAAGCACAGAGCCGACAGCCGCCGGTACCGATGTCAAGGCTGACAAGCTGGACATCAAAGTCAGCTTTTACCCGATGTATGAGTTCACCAAAAATATTGCCGGCGATTTGGCCGATGTGGAAACGCTGATTCCAGCAGGTGTAGAGCCGCATGACTGGGAGCCGACGGCTCAGGATATGGCTGAAATATCTGCTGCCGACATGCTTGTATACAACGGTGCCGGTATGGAGGGCTGGGCGCAGCAGGTGATCGGAAGTGCTTCCGGCACCCCGCTGATTGCTGTTGAAGCCAGTAAAGGGCTGAATATTATGGAAGGTGTGGAAGAGGAAGAAGAGGATCACACCGGAGCGGAAGATGATCATGCTCCTGAAGAAGGCGAACATACTGATGAAGAAGGCGGGCATACCGATGAAGGCCACGACCATGGCGGTCTTGATCCGCATGTCTGGCTGGCACCTTCCCTTGCCATCAAGGAGGTTCAGACGATCACCGCCGCTTTGTCCGCAGCGTCTCCTGAGAATGCTTCAACCTTCAAATCGAATAGTGATGCCTATGTCGCCAAGCTGGAGCAGCTTGACCGGGATTTTAAGGAAGGTCTGAAAGATACAAAGCGCAAAGATTTCATCACCCAGCATGCTGCCTTCGGCTATCTGGCGAAGGAGTATGGCCTGACGCAAGTCCCAATCGCCGGTCTTTCTCCAGAGCAGGAGCCTTCCGCCGCCCAAATGGCCGGTATTGTGGAGTTCGCCAAGGCACATGATGTGAAAACCATCTTTTTTGAAACCCTGGTATCATCCAGTGTCGCTGATACGGTCGCCCGGGAGATTGGTGCCAAGACCGCGGTGCTCAATCCGATTGAAGGCTTGACCGATGAGGACCGCAGCAGCAATCTGGATTACTTGAGTATTATGCGTAAGAACCTCGAAGCGCTGAAGACAGCGTTGAACGAATAGAGTTAGATACAATACACCTATGAAGGGGGAAGATGAAGCAGCATGGCCAAGAAATCGAAGATCGTGAAAGAAATGAAGAGGCAGAAACTTGTGGCAGAATATGCTGACAGACGGAGAGCGCTAAAGGCAGAGGGGGATTACATGGCTCTGCAAAAGCTGCCGCGCGATTCGTCAACCACCCGGCAAAAGAACCGTTGTGCCGTTTCCGGCAGACCCCGGGGATACCTAAGCAAGTTTCAGGTTTCAAGGATTATTTTCCGGGAGCTTGCGCTCAAAGGACAAATCCCCGGCATTACCAAATCAAGCTGGTAACCGGTTCGACTGTATACCCGTTTCAGATAGAACGGCTGTTTCTCTGCTTAAGCGGAGAGATAGCCGTTTTACTGTATATACAAGGTTTTACCAAATATCGGGCGGTTAGGCTTTGCCTGATGAAGCGGGGTGAATTATGATAGTAGACAAATGTAACCGACCTTGAAGGAGGCCAGATCATGAGTTATACCGATACGTTCATCCGTGTAGCTGTCGATTGTCCGGTCGAGACAGGTATTATTCCTGTGTCTGCACGCCTGCACCCGCCGGTCCATGTCATACAGTATGAGTTGCTCTCAGGGGCGCCTTATACCTATACCCATGAAGAACTGCTGTACGAGGTACATGTGCGCCATAAGGAGATTCCTGACCAGGAGAGAGCGGAGCATAAGGAGGAGATCTGGACTGAGCTTTTCTCCAAAAGCCACCCTTGCTTGCGCGCCTCCATGCTGCCCAAAAGATATGGCTGGGGTATCCACTATAATCATGAGGGGAAAATCGCCCTGTATGGCAAAGAGTCCCCGGAGTATGATCATTTCACATCCGATAGCGTGAGCTGCGTCAGGCAGCTGAATGCGATGCGCAACAAAAAATGACAAAGAGGAGCACCGAATTTTGCATAAATATATTGAAGAGATCACGCTAAATACCTGGCCTGCAGAGCAAAGTGTGCTGCTGGAGGGCTGGGTACTCCGCACCTCGGCAGGCTACACCAAACGTGCGAATTCAGTAAATCCGCTATACGGACTCGATGCACAGCAGAGCGGACTGGAAATCATGGACAAAATCCGCCTCGCCGAGCAGTATTATGCGGGTGCCGGGCTGAACACCGTGTTCAAAATCACTCCCTTCATCCAGCCCGGAGACCTGGACGGACGCTTGGCTGAGCAGGGCTACGAGATCGTGGAGCCTTCGTCTGTCAGGACTCTGGATCTGCAGGATCTGCCCGCTCCAGCTGGAAGGTACAATGTCCAAATCCGGGAGGAGCTAACAGAAGATTGGCTGGAGGCTTTCGCGGGAATGACAGCTCTGTCGTTTGCAAGCCGGGATACTCTGCGCAGAATGCTGTCTGCTTCCTCTTTGAAGCAGGGATTTGCCCTGTTGCTAAAGGATGAGATGCCAGCGGCCTGCGGGCTCGGTGTTATCCAGCACGGGTACATCGGACTATATGATGTATGTACAGCTCCTGCATTCCGCCGGCAGGGGATGGCGGAGGAAATGCTGTGCAGCCTGTTGAACTGGGCCAAAAATCTGGGGGCGGCCCATTCTTTTCTTCAGGTGGTGCAGGCCAATGCAGGGGCTTCAGCCCTATATGACAAGCTGGGCTACCATGAAATTTATCAATACTGGTACAGAGTGAAGAGCCGGCATTAGGAGGAGAAAACCGTATGTCAGAGTATTGGAGTACAAGATTTGCCCGCGAGGGTATGATCTGGGGGAATCAGCCCAGTCCATCGGCTTTTCAGGCCAAAGCATGGTTTCTTGAGCATGGAGTAGAATCCGTTTTGGTTCCCGGTGCTGGATATGGACGCAACACCAAGGTGTTCTCCTCTGATATGGACACTTATGGGGTAGAACTCAGCCATGCTGCCCTGGAACTTGCCGCAGCGTGGGACGGTGGAACCCGATTTATTGAAGGATCGGCATTGGAGCCTCAACTGGACATTACGGTAGATGCAGTATATTGCTATGATGTACTTCATTTATTTCTTGCCGCAGAGCGCCGACAGCTCATAGACGCCAGTCTTGCGCAGCTCCGGCCCGGAGGCCTGATGTATTTCACCAGCTTTTCCGATGAAGACCCAAACCATGGCCACGGGATAATGCTGGAGCCGGGCACATATGAATATAAGGAAGGGAAGTACGCCCACTTTTTCAGCGATGCGGATTTGCGGGAGCATTTTGCCGCAGTGGAGATTGTGGAGACGGGAACCTTTACTGAATCGCTGCCAAGCCCCGGAAGCGGGACGCATGAGTACATATTGAGGTCTATCCTCGCGCGTAAGAGAAAATAAGGATGAAGGTAAATCATAGCAGGGCGCGGCCCTATATTATTTACAGGCCGCGCCGGGAATCAGACGAATTTCCCCTGAGAGGGGACGGATAGCTCCTTGAATGTCTTGCATAAATGGGCGAATTCCGTGGACAGCTCGGGCACGGACATGGGCAGTCCATGCCCGGTCATTACGATCCGCGGGTCAAGGAGAGCCAGCTTGCGGACGGACTTCTCCGCCTCTACCCAGTTTGTTGTGAAATAGGCCGGAGGACCGTGCAGCTCCTTGTGCTGGGTGATGACTGCAAAAGCTGACTCCTGCTTGACAGTGATCACGGCATCCCCGGCAATTAGCACCTTGTCGTCAGGCCGGAAAAGAGAAATATGGCCAGGGCTGTGGCCTGGTGTATGCACCCAAGTCCAGCCTTCCGCGTAAGGGACTGTACCATTTTGCGGAAGCGGATGAACAGCATCCCCAAGATTAATCCCCCTGTGCGGGTATAGCGGCGATACGGTTGCCATGAGGCCTCCACCCACAGCAGGATCAGCCGGAGGATAATCCCGGGAGCCTGTGAGATAAGGGAGCTCCAAGCGATGTGCGTACACCGGAACCCCTTTCCATTCCTCCAAAAGCTCCTTTAGATTGCCAACATGATCAAAGTGACCATGTGTCAGGATAATGGCTGCCGGCGGCTTGCCGAACCGCTCCCAGGAAGTTTGCAGTATGCTCCCTGCGAAATTGCCCAGTCCGGTGTCAACCAGGATCCAATCTGATGCAGAATGACCTATATAGACAACGTTGACAAATAATGTCCGAAGACCGGCTACACCCTCTGCAACATCCCAAGTGTCGGTCAGGCCTGCCGTCAATATTCCATTCAATTCCACCCGCGCACCTCCTGTGTTTTTATGAAGATTAATCTGGACGTCTTCTTGTAGTATGACCTTTTATTAACATATACATTAAAGGTTTCACGCTGAGGAAGCAGGAGGAGCACCAAAAGGCCCTCTTCCAAAGGAAGCAGGGCCTGGTGATGGTATAATAAGCAGTTATGCGCAGTTGCAGTATGTAGCTTGCGGCTTTCTTGATTTCTCGTTGAAACGGATACCTGAAAGCGAATCGCAGTATCCCTGCTTCGAGAGCATTAGCTTTTTTAACAGACGGCGAAGCCGTTTTCTTCTTGTTATCGCCGTTCGCAGTCAGCAAACAGGATATGGCGCGGAATATGGAAGAAATTCTCGGCTTTTTCCTGCAGCGCCAGTGTAGGAAGGTGGCATTGATGCAGCCATTTGCGGAACGTTCCGGGATGGACCCCGATCCAAATGCTGACATCCGTAACGGAAAAATCATATACCATGCACAGCCCCGTAAGAATCACATTACTCTGGGGGGAATGGGCATTGGATCTTTTCATGAAGCGTGAAGGCGTCGGCTGGCATACAATCGGACTTTGCCGCAGAAGAGCCTCATTGAACAAGATATGGGACGGATAGCCTAGAATACGGCAGACCTTCTCCAGATTGGTTCTGGAAGGAATACGTCCTTCATAGACCCATGCGCTAACGCTGCGTGAAGAGACGGAGAGTTCTTCAGCAAGCCGGGACAGCTTCATGTCTTTAGCCATTAGAATGGCAAGCAGCACGCGGTTGCGGATCTGGCTGCGCTTCGGCCGGCGGAATCGTTTGACCCGTACACCTTGTCCAAGATATTTGCGGTTGATCAGAGACCAGGCCTGAATTTTATGTGATTCTTGCTGATTCTTAGGCATAATTCCTCCGATATACTAATTTAATAATTTAGTAAATTTTCTGGTTCGGCTTTATATGACTTTAACATTTCGGTTACACTTTCGTCCAGGGTGAAATGCTTGGCGGTCCGCCTGTGCTTAAGTTTCTTTCAGAAGTGATGCTGGTATGATATATTTTTAGTAATCTATTTTACAATACTTAACGCGCAGGGAGCGATATAGATGATTAAGCACATTGTATTCTTCAAATTAAAAGACCGTGCTCCGGAAAAAGTCCAGGAAACCGTAGCGGTGCTCCGGAACATGGAAGGCAAGATTCCACAGCTGATCTCCATCGAGGTGGGGGCTGATCTCGTTCACTCTGAGCGTTCTTTTGATATTGCGCTGGTGACGGTAGTCGCTTCTATGGAGGATTTACAGGCGTATCAAGTGCATCCGGCCCATAAGGAAGTCATAGCACACATCAACGAGGTCAAAGAAGTCTCATTTGCCGTGGATTACGAAATCTAGGATAGAATGCAGAATAAGGCGGCAACCGCCATCAAATACCGGAAGGTGTGACGTCTATGCGAGAGCTTGAATACCCGATGGAAGCGTTAACCTATTTGGTCGTTTTTCTGGCCGCGTGCATCATTATGCTGTTCTGGCTGAAACGCCGTGGCAAACGGGGGAAATAGTCCGGACTCTGCTAGCCGCTCAATTGCCACATCACCTGACTTGGAGGGTCTACTGTGTACTATGTTAACCGGAAACAGATCGAAACTATACTCGGGCAGATACCCGATATCAATACCGGACTGCGGGGAGCGTCAGCCTCGTGGGATGGCGGAACATTCATGGGATTAGTTCAGGAAAGATGTCTGCATCTGGCGATCGAGGTTGTTACCGATGTAGGCAGCTCTTTGATTGACGGATTCATTATGCGTGATGCCGGAAGCTACGAGGACATTATTTCCATCATCCATGAGGAAAAGGTTTTTGCCGGCAGCGGCCTATATGATTTGCTCATCCAGCTTGTGGCGCTCCGCAAGCCATTGGTACAGGATTACTATGTATGGGACCGTACGGCACTTCACCCGCTTGCCGCGCTGTTGCCGGAGGCACTGGAGCAATTTGCGGCCGAGGTGCGAAGCTATCTGGATCAGGAGCTGGGCGCACAGGCTCCAGTGTAACGTTACAGCGGCAATTGGGATATAACGATATAAAGGTGACCACAGGCGTCAGCTGTGAAAGGAAGGGGTCCTTGATGATGAAGAAGGGGCAGGAAAGCGGATCTACGAGGCGCATGATTATGACGCTCCTGAAGATGAAAGGCCCGCTGACGATCGGTGCGCTCGCGGAGGAACTGGGAATAACCGAAATGGGCGTCCGGCGGCATGTACTGCAGCTGGAGCAGGAATCGCTGGCCAAAACCAAGGTCGTCCGCCAGGCGATGGGTCGTCCGCTGCATGTGTATTCGCTGACAGAGCGGGCGGAAGACCATTTTCCCAAAAACTATCATAATCTGGCACTGGAGCTGCTGCGTGAGCTGGATCACGGAAGTGGGCTGGATGCGGTTAATGTGCTGTTTGAAGGCCGTAAAAGGCGTATGCTGGCCCAGTATTCACCCATGATGGAGAACCGTGATCTGGAGGAACGGGTTGCCGAGCTATCCTCCATTCAGAATGCAGGCGGCTATATGGCCGAGTGGAACCGGGAAGAGGACGGCACATTTGTGATGCAGGAGTACAACTGTCCGATCCGCCAGGTGGCAACCCAATACCGCAAGGCATGCCAGTGTGAACAGGGGCTGTTCGAGGAACTGCTGAGCGCGAAGGTTACCCGAACGGAATGTATGGCTGAAGGCGGTCAGAGCTGCCGGTATGCCATAGCGCCCCTTAAGAAAGACAAAACTTCGGAAATGAGCGGATAATCTGTCACAAGACAAACTCTCGTTGCTTATGATGTAGCAGAACTAGGCGATAGCCCGGATGGCCGGGCAGAGGCTCAAAACGATTCCAAGGGAGAGATGAAAGATGAAAAAAGACAACAAAAGCTTGCTGTGGGGTATTCTTGCAGGTACTGTGGTAGGTTCTGTAACGGCTTTGCTGTTCGCCCCTAAGCCAGGCAAGGAGCTGCGCAAGGACATTGCGGAAGGAACTGCTGGAGCCCTAGATAAAGTGCAGGAAGTTGCCGGAACGGTAAGTGAAAAAAGCACGGAGCTGTACAGCAAAACTAAAGACGCTGCCCTCACTGTCGTCACTGAAGTCAAGGAATGGAGCAAGCAATATACCTGTGCCGATGAAGAGGAGAAGGCTGCGGTAAGTGGTATTGTTGCTGAAGGTGAAGAGACTGGCATCATTTATGATGAAGCTGGTGAAGAGCTTGATGAGTTGGTAGAGCTGGATGTGCTGGATGCTGAATCCGATGCCGAAGCGGCTTTGGAAGATGACACCGAAAATGACAAAGATGGCAGCAGCATCGCCTAGGCGGGCGGATATCACCTTTTCAAAAAAAAATCACATGGTTCACGCCATCAATCATACTTGTACTTCCCGGCCATGAGCCGCTTTTCGCATTCCGGCGGAGGGCGGCTCTTGAACTGTCCCGCAATTTGGAGTATTATCTGCAATTGGGGCTGAAGCCCAGGTACATTTTGTTTTTGCTCTACATAAGCTACACAAAACAAGTAAAAAGGAAGCGGTGTGTTCGTGCAGCAAGCTATCGCAATACTAGACTCAGGTGTAGGGGGACTAACAGTTGTCAAGGAAGTGATGAGACAGCTCCCGCGGGAGAAGATCATTTATTTTGGCGACACCGCAAGGGCCCCGTACGGACCCCGTTCGACAGAAGAAGTGAAAATGTTCACCGAACAGATTGTGGACTATTTAATTCAATTTAATCCAAAAATGATTGTTATTGCCTGCAATACAGCAACTGCGGCCGCACTTGACTATATCTCAGCGAAAGTATCTATTCCCGTTATCGGCGTCATCCATCCCGGCGCACGTGCAGCCATAAGCGCAAGTAAAACAGGGCAGGTGGGTGTCATTGGCACTGTGGGCACAATCAAGAGTGGCGCCTACACCGCTGCTCTGAAGCAGCTCTCCCCGTTCGTTCAGGTGGTCAGCCAGGCCTGTCCGGCGCTTGTCCCCTTTGTGGAGCAAGGCATGTTCCGTTCGGAGGAGAGTCATATCGCAGTGGCGGAATCGCTCAATGGCATCAAATACGAGCCCATCGACACGCTGATTCTGGGCTGTACCCATTACCCGTTCCTGGTAGAACCCATAGGCAAGGTGATGGGACCGGGGGTGAAGCTGATCAGCTCGGCGGACGAGACCGCAAGAGAGATTAGCACGATCCTGTATGACAAAGGAAAGCTGTCCAGCGGGGACGAAAGCCCAATCCACCAGTTCTTCTGCAGTGGAGATGCGGAGATGTTCCAGCGGATCGCCCGGGATTGGCTCGGGGAGCAGATAAAGCGCACGCCCGTGGTATGGCAGGTGTCTTCGCTCTAAGAATCGCAGCAGTGAGTTGATTAGGGACAAACCCCTGATTCAGGGGTGATTTTAGAACTGAAACTTGAGGCCGGGACAGCAAATGTTCCGGTCTTTTGCTGCATCTGGCTCATCAAAAATTTCATGGTGGACAGCACAGTCTGCATAGAATGGATTAGTGGGCTGTGTCCGAATGTCTCCCGTGAACTTTCCGGCTGATGGCATTGGATGACACTAACTAGAGGGCCGGGAGGATGAGACATATGCAGCAGTATATTGCCCGCAAGGGAGACACTGTTCACCGGATTGCCGCGAGGCATGGACTTACACCGGAGCACGTGATACAAGGAAATCCATGGGCAGGGAAGCAGCCGTATTTATACCCGGGGCAGGTTTTATATCTGCCTTCTGCTCCGCGCAAACGCTATGTTGTGCAGGAGGGCGATGATGCCTTGAGCATTTCCGCCTTATTTGGAGTGGATGTAGGGGGACTTGAAAAGCTGAATCCGGGCGTTAGCTCGGCCTATGGGTGTTCACCCGGCAAAGTGCTGGTCATTCCTGAGGCGGCACCTCAAACGGTTGTATTCCTGCGCGGGGAGTACGGACCTGCGGAAGTAGATGAGGATATTGGAAAGCTGCTCATCAGGTATCCATTTCTCCATGCTGAAACTATAGGCACTAGCATCCTGGGGAAGCCGCTCCATGTGCTGCGGATTGGCTGCGGGCCGCGTCATCTTCACGTCAATGCGTCTCTGCATGCGAATGAATGGCTGACATCGCCATGTCTGATGTCTTTTGTTGAGCAGTATGCCGCGGCCTATGCTGCAGGCAAAGACTGGAATAGCCACAATCCTGAAGCGTGGTATAACAACTGGACATTATGGGCTGTGCCCATGGCCAATCCCGACGGGGTGGAGCTGGTTCAGGAAGGGGGATGGCCTGGTCATCCGTATTACGATGAGCTGAGAACATGGAACGGTGGACGGCGCAGCTTCCGTCACTGGAAGGCCAACATCCGCGGGGTAGATCTCGGAGACCAGTTTCCCGCCCATTGGGAGGAGGAGCGGAATCGGCGGGCCGTGTCAGGTCCGGGACCGCGTGATTACAGCGGAAGGGCTCCATTAAGTGAACCGGAAGCTGCTGCCCTGGCGCAGCTGGCGGAGAAGGTTCCCGGCGATGCGGCCGTATCACTGCACAGCCAGGGAGGTGAGATCTACTGGAATTACCGGGGCTATGAGCCTCCGGAGAGCAAGGCGCTGGCAACCCTGCTCGCGGCAGCCAGCGGTTATAGGGCGGTGGAATTGAACGGCAGTGATGCCGGATACAAGGATTGGTTCATTCAGCGCTTTCGCCGGCCCGGCTTCACCGTGGAGCTGGGGAGTGGCAAAAATCCGCTTCCGCTGGCTGATTTTGAGGATATGGCACTGGAGACCGGTCTTGTTTTAGCAGCCATTCTTTCAAATTTCAAATAAAAATGAAACAATTCCTGCAAATTTGCGTAATATACCAGCAAAGGGTACGGCCGCAGTCATTCCTAGATGCGCTTCGCGGCTGGATCCTTTTTTTTGATGAGGCTGCCACATACAAAACTTTTAGGAGGACCCATATGAAACTGAGAAAACTGCTGTCGCTTAAGCAATGGTCCCATATATTCCGCAGCTCCTGGCAGTATGTCATCTCCCCGAATGTGGCAATGCCGGACAAGCTGCTATTCACAATACCGGTAATCTTATATTGGGTGCTGCCTGATTTCATGCCATTTCTGCCGATTGATGATATTGGTGTAACGATGCTGCTCATGGGCTGGTTCGTCTCGCGGATGGAACGCAAATACCCGGCTCTGGAGACCGGAAGATGAAGGTTTAGAGAATTTTCCCCGCCTCATCCGGAACTATTTCGCCATTATGGTTGCTTTTACGGGCTGATTTCCTTAAAATAAATTATTGAGTATTTAAACTATAGATGCCTGGGAGATGGATGAGGATGAACGTCAAAATTACCCGCAATGCGGCTAAAGTGATAAAGAAAACGATGGAACTTGAAGGCAACAGCGAGTTGAAGCTGCGCGTAGCTATTACACATGCCCACGGCGATCATGCTCACTACGGCCTTGACCTGGACACGCCTAAGGAAAACGATGTTATCGTATCCACGGATAAAGAAATTGATGTAATTCTTGACCCGAACCAGCCGCTGCTGGACGGTGTGAAGATCGATTATCTGTACTTCCCAGAAGAAGGTTTTGTTATCACTAATCCGTCTAAAGGAAATCATGGCGATCACTAAGTGTTCGCCCGTATTTTACGGACATAAAGAAGGGTTGCTCCATGGCTAACGATATACGTATTTGTGACGAATGTAATCATATCAAGATGAAAAGTATCCTCCCCAAGCTGCGCAAGATGGCGCCGGATGCCGAGATCAAAACCGGGTGCATCTCCTATTGCGGCCCTTGCGGCAAGCGGCCGTTTGTCTATATTAACGGACGGTATGTCAGTGCCCCTACTGAAGATGAGGTGCTGGCCAAAGCCGAGGCATTTGTCAAACAGCCGGTTACTAAGGACTAGGCACAGTGTTGCAGCATCACCTCCGCTGAGAGAAGCGGGGGGTTTTTTGCTTTTTTCGCCCCTATCCTGCGTGTTTGGGTTTGCGCGGAGGCCCATGATATAATGGTGAGGTTCTCAAAATCAGATAGATACATAGGAGGTAATGGAGCCAAATGAAGCATATTGCCGATGGAACGATTCTGAATAACGGGATTGTCATGCCCCGGTTTGGACTGGGTACTTACAAGGCAGAGGGCGAAGAGGTAGCCCAGGCTGTTGCAACTGCGCTGGAGCTGGGATACCGGAGTATTGATACCGCTGCGGTCTATGGCAATGAGGAAGAGGTGGGCCGCTCGATAGCTGCCAGCGGCATTGCGCGGGATAATCTTTTCGTCACGACAAAGGTATGGAATTCCGATCAAGGCTACGATGAGACATTAAGAGCCTTCGAAATCAGCAGCAAAAAGCTGGGTCTGGACATCATTGATCTCTATTTGATCCACTGGCCGGGCACGGATAAATATAAAGCTACCTGGCGTGCACTGGAACGGCTGTATGCTGAAGGCCGCGTACGGGCAATAGGTGTGAGCAATTTCCAGATTCACCATCTGGAAGAATTGCGTAAGGATAGTGAAACAGTGCCTGCGGTGAACCAGGTGGAGCTGCATCCGCGTTTTATCCAAAAGGAGCTGCATGACTACTGCGCCAGCCGCTCCATTCAGATTGAAGCCTGGGCCCCTCTGATGAAGGGCAGACTGCAGGATAATGAGCTGCTGCAAGGAATTGCAGGCAAGCACAGCAAGACGGTATCCCAGGTTATTTTACGGTGGGGGCTGCAGAACGGAATCGTGATCATCCCGAAATCGGTAACTGCATCGAGAATTAAGGAAAACAGCGAAATCTTCGATTTCGAGCTGTCGGCGGATGAGCTGGCTGCCATCAGCGGACTGGATGTCGGTGAGCGAGTGGGCTCCGATCCGGACAAGGTGCTATTCTAAATACAAAAACGGACATATTCCTTATTGGGAAATGTCCGTTTATTATTTTTGCAGAGTGGTGTTGCCTGCCTGTATGCTGGTTTATTGCGGATTGCGCGGAGGGAGGGGGCCCAGGTATTGATAATACTGGCACTCGATACGACCGTTGTACAGCTTGCGCCGTTTGTCCGCCTTGCGTCCGTAGAATTGTTCGAATTCCTTATAGGGGCTGATGGCGAAAAAGGACCATGTCGGAAGATACAGCATCATTTCACCGAATTGGCGGGTGAGCTTCTCCACTTCCTTGTCATTACTGATCCGTTCCCCATAAGGGGGATTGGTGATGATGCAGCCGTATTCGCCTTGCGGTCTGGCCTTAGCGGCAGCTATAGCCTGAAATGTGATCTCGCCGGCAAGTCCGGCACTCTTGGCATTGGCTTCGGCGATTTCAATCGCTGCGGGATCGATGTCTGTGCCGGTCAGCTGCAGCGGATAGTCGTCGCGGACAGCGTCAAAGGCTTCCTCGCGTGCTTCTTCCCAGAGACGCTGCGGGATTTCCGGCCAATGTTCGGATGGAAATGAGCGCCGCAGGCCTGGCGCAATATTCCAGGCAATCATCGCCGCTTCAATCAGGAGCGTGCCGGAGCCGCAACATGGATCATACAGCGGACGGTGGCCGTTCCAGCGGCTGATCTGGATCAGCGCGGCAGCCATGGTTTCCTTCAGCGGTGCTTCCGTTGCCTGGCGGCGGTATCCGCGTTTGTGCAGCGCAGGACCGGTGGTATCCAGCGTAATCAGAGCGGTATCATTTAGAAGAATCACTTCTACCACATACCGTGGGCCGTTCTCCGGGAACCATTCGGTACGATAGGATAGCTTCAGCTTTTCGACAATAGCTTTCTTGACAATGCCCTGACAGGCAGGTACGCTGGTAAGCTGGGATTTATGCGACCTTCCTTCCACAGGGAATTCTCCGTTTTCGGGAATCCAGTCCTGCCACTCCATGGCTTTGACGCCTTCAAACAGCTCGTCGAAGGTTTTGGCCGGGAACTGACCCATTTCCACTAAAACACGGTCAGAAGTCCTGAGCCAAAGATTACAGCGGCAGATATCGATGTAATCTCCACTGAACAATACCCGGCCATTCTCGACCGTAGTCTCATAACCCAGTTCGTTTAATTCACGTGCTACGACAGCTTCCAGCCCCATGGGGGCGGTCGCAATCAATTGTAATTTGCCCAAATTCGCTCAACTCCGTTTAACTTGTGGATGAATACATATAACCTTTACAATAAGGGAAGCGGTGCTTCCGGTAGTCCTCATACGGCTTGCTTATCAAGTATAGGGGAATGATGGACGCAGCACAATGCCCGTCCTGCCGTATTCTGCCCGCTTGATGTTCTAGGAACAGTACTAACCACAAAGGAGAATACATATGCCCAATCAAGAAGAATATAGTGAACATTTATATACAGAGGACACGCTCCTGCTTAAGGTGAAGCAGGATATTAAAGAGAGCGGCATGCCTGAGGTGTCCATCGCGCCGGGTTATGGACGAATGCTGACCATGCTGGTTGCGATGTCCCGCTCTACCCGTGTTTTGGAGATTGGGGCACTCGGCGGGTATAGCGGTATCTGCCTCTGCCGCGGACTCCAAAACGGGGGGCGGCTGACCTCGCTGGAACTGAAAGCCGAATATGCGGAGCTTGCCGGACGGCACCTGGAAGAGGCCGGATTCGGTGAAGCCGTAGAATACAAGCTCGGCCCTGCGCTGGACAGTCTGAAGCTGCTGGAAGCGGAGGGACGGACCTTTGATTTCTTCTTTATTGATGCCGATAAGGAGAACTATCCGAATTATCTGGAATATGCCATCAAGCTCGCATCACCGGGTGCGGTAATCGCCGGAGATAATATTTTTCTGCGCGGACGCACTTTGAATACAGAGAAGAACGGACCTGCCGTACAGGCTATGCGCCGCTTCAATGAGATGATTGCCAGTGATGAACGGCTGACAAGTACACTGCTCCCCGCCTACGATGGCCTGGCACTGGCGATTGTCAAATAGCATGCAGCCGCTGGACTTATCAGCGGAATAATCGCGGCGCTGTGTCTTTGTACAGCTTCAGCCGTACCCATACCGTATTGACCAGCAGGAAGCCGCCGGAGATGAGGAATAATCCTTCAATGCCGATATAGCCGGACAGAAAGCCGCCGATAACTGCTCCAAGCATGTTCCCAAGAGCCAGCATGCTGCTGTTGAAACCGAAGGCCCGGCTCTCCTTGCCGTCAGGCGTATAGGAGCGGATGAGAGCGTTGACGCTCGGCAGCAGGCCGCCCATGAAGACACCCATGAGAAAACGGACGACAACCAGCTGCCAGACGGTTGTCACAAAAGCCTGCGGAATGATAAACAATGCAGCGCCGATCAGGGCGTAGGTAAGAATCCGGTGAGCGCCAACCTTATCGCTCAGCTTGCCGAGTACAGGTGATGCCAGCATGTTGGACACGCCCGTAACCGCGCTGACGACTCCTGCCCAGAAGGCAATGTCCACGGCGGTGCCATGCAGCTTCTCTACATAGAGCGGAAGCAGGGTCATCGGGGCGATCATGGCAAACTGCAGGAGAAATGTTACACCGAACAATGCAGGAAGCTGCGGGACCTTTGCCAGCTCCTTGAAGCCTGCAAAGACAGAAATCTGCGGGACCTGAGCAGCTTCGGCCCGGTCGAACTTCTCTTTCACGAGAAATAATGCCAGCAGGGATGCGGCAAATAATAAGGCGCCCACGATATAAAAGATCGGGCGGTACCCGATCCAGTCGGCCAGAGCCCCGCCGATCAGCGGACCGAGAATGGTCCCGGCCACCGAGCCGGACTGCATCAGCCCCATGGCAAAGCCCATGCGGGCTTTCGGGGTATTGCCCGAAACAAGTGCGATGGAAGCCGGATTGAATCCGGAGATCGTTCCGTTGAGCAGACGGAGCAGCAGCAGTTGCATAGGTGTCTGGGCAAAGCCCATCAGCACTATAACTATCGCCATGCCAAAGCTGGAGCGCAACAGCATGATTTTGCGTCCGTATTTGTCGGCCAGCTTGCCCCACAGCGGCTGGAACAGGAATGAGGTCATAAAGTTAGCTGCAAAAATAAGTCCGGCCCACATCCCTAGCGCACCCCCATGAACTCCCAGGTCTTTAGCCAGATACAGGGACAGGAATGGGGTAATCATGGTCATACCGGCATTAACCAGAAATTGACCGAACCAAAGCACAATGAGGTTGACTTTCCAGGTCTCCCAATTCTTCAAAGTGCTTTCACTTCCTTTCAAGGGATTCAAAGATTCACGAGCTCTCAAAAAAAGACATTCAATCAGTATATCATAGTTTCAGGGATTGTTGATGCAACACTTGTCATAGTAATGTCATGGGATTGTCATTACCTCGCGGGTTCGGCGGTTGTTCCGAACTTTTAAAAAGAGCATAATAAAGGATAAGCGTTACCACATTCTATCAACTAATGGAGATCTTATCATGACCTACAATGACACTTTTATCCGCGCCTGCAGGAAGCAAGACACGGAGCACATTCCCGTATGGTACATGCGGCAAGCTGGCCGGTATGATCCCGAATACCGTAAAATTAAAGAAAATTACTCGCTGCTCGAAATTTGCGGGCAGCCGGAGCTGGCAGCGGAGGTCACTATGATGCCTGTACGCAAGCTGGGCGTGGATGCAGCCATATTGTACTCTGATATTATGAATCCGGTAGCTTCGCTGGGGATAAAGTTCGATATCGTGAAGAACATCGGCCCCGTTATTGAGAACCCGATCCGCAGTGCTGCCGATGTAGACCGCCTGAAGCCTATTGATGTGGAAGGAGACCTCAGCCACATCCTGAAGACCATTGCCATTCTGGACAAAGAGCTGGAAGTGCCGCTGATTACTTTCGCGGGAGCACCCTTCACCATTGCCAGCTATTTGATCGAAGGCAGGCCTTCAAAGAGCTACCACCGCACCAAGGAGCTAATGTACAGCCAGCCTAAGGTATGGTTCAAGCTGATGGATAAGCTTGGCGATATGGTGATCGCTTATTTGCGTGCCCATGTAGCCAGCGGAGGCAAAGCCGTTCAGCTATTCGACAGCTGGGTAGGTGCACTCGCACCACTTGATTTCGAGCACTACGTGCTGCCGACCATTTCCCGTATTTTTGCCGGGCTTTCGGATCTTGATGTGCCGAAGATTTATTTCCCTGGTGTCAGCTCAGGAGAGCTGCTGTCAAGCCTGAGGAATCTTCAGGCGGATGTAATCGGACTCGACTGGCGCGTCAGCATTACGGAAGGCAGACAGCGCACCGGCGGCGGGTTTGCGGTTCAAGGCAATTTGGACCCTTATCTGCTGACGGCTCCGATGGATCTGCTCAAGGAACGGGCCAAGGCGATTATAGATGAAGGCATGCTTGAGCCGGGTTACATTTTTAATTTGGGGCATGGATTATTTCCCGAGGCATCTTTGGACACGCTAAAGGAACTGACGGAATATATCCACGACTATTCCCGCGAGGTTCTGAAGAAAACCCCAACCCCTCGTCTTTCATTATAATCAGATCACCTGTTGCGCCTATTATCCGCAGAAAGGGATGGAATCCATGACTACCAAAATTGGTGTACTCGTTATGTCTTACGGCACTCCTGAAAGTCTGGAAGGGGTAGAAGCCTATTATACGCATATCCGACGGGGCAATGCGCCGTCTCCGGAGCAATTGAAGGAATTGAAGGACCGCTATGAAGCTATAGTCGGCGGGGTTTTTCCGCTGCGGGAGAACACGGACCGTCAAGTGGAAGCGCTGCAAGCCGCGCTGAACAGCGGTCATACCGGTGAAGAAGTAGAATATGTCTGCTATCAGGGGCTCAAGCATGCACACCCTTTTATTGAGGACGGTGTAGAAGCGATGGTCCGGGATGGAATTACCCATGCTGTGGGCATTGTGCTCGCGCCGCATTATTCCGTCATGAGTGTAGGCACCTATATCAAACGTGCCAAGGAAAAGGCGGAGGCAAGTGGAATCGAAATGGCATTCGTGGAGAGTTATCACCTTCATCCGGAGCTGATCGATGTTCTTAGCCGCAGAGTGTCGGCCAAGCTGGACCTGTTTGAGGAAGCAGGTGCGGTGCGTGAAGAGGTGCGAGTCTTGTTCAGCGCACATAGTCTGCCTGAGCGTATTCTGTCGATGGGAGATCCCTACCGTGATCAGCTGCTGGCCACCTCTGAAGCTGTCGCCAAGCTGGCGGGAGTCAGCTCCTGGCAGTTCACCTGGCAAAGCGCCGGCCGTACAGCCGAGCCATGGCTTGGACCGGACATACTGGTGACGCTGCATGAGCTTAGTGAGGCGCAGGTGAAATATGTGCTGGTTGCTCCGGTCGGATTTGTCTCCGACCATTTGGAGGTGCTGTATGACCTGGATATTGAAGCGCAGGCTTTGGCTTCTGAGCTGGATATGCGGCTGATGCGTATTGATTCGCTCAACAGTGACCCTGCGTATATGTCTGTGCTGAGTGATGTAGTGCGCACCAAGACCATAGGGCTGAAGGTGGGCCGATCATGACTGGCACTGCCCGTAAAGTAGTGATTATCGGCGGAGGCCTCAGCGGCCTCAGCGCCGCTTTTTATGTCCGCAAATATTACCGGGAAGCCGGGATACAGCCGGATATCGTTCTGGTCGAGAAGGAAGGGAGCCTTGGCGGTAAGATAGAAACGCTGCACCGCGAGGGTTTTGTGATTGAGAAGGGACCAGACTCTTTTCTGGCCCGCAAGACGGCTATGAGCGAGCTGGCGAAAGAATTGGGAATCGATCATGAGCTGGTAACCACGAACCCTAATGCCAAGAAGACGTACATACTGCAGCGTGGCAAGCTGCATCCCATGCCAGCCGGTCTTGTGTTGGGTATTCCCACAGAGCTCAAGCCGTTTCTGAAGAGCGGTCTCGTCACTTTTGGCGGCAAAATGAGGGCGATGATGGATTTCATCATTCCGCCGCGGCGCAGCTCTGAGGATGAATCGTTAGGTGATTTGATCGAACGGCGGCTGGGAACAGAAGTTCTGGAGAATATGACTGAGCCGCTGCTTGCCGGCATTTATGCCGGAGATATGCGCAAGATCAGCCTGCAGGCTACGTTTCCGCAATTCGGTGAAGTAGAGCGGCGGTACGGAAGCCTCATTCGCGGGATGACGACGGGACGGAAACCGGCTGAAACGCATACAGGCACCAAAAAAAGCGCTTTTCTCACCTTCCGTAAAGGTCTCCAGAGTCTCGTCCATGCCTTGATTCATGAACTGCATGATGTCGAGCAGCGGACGGGAACGGGAGTTACAGCCATAAAGGCCTTAAGCGGAACAGAGTCCTCAGTTTGGGCTTCACAGACTTCGGAAACAGTGTCAGCACCTCGTTATGAAGTAGTATTGGATAACGGGGAGCGGCTGACGGCGGATGATATCTACGTCACCGTGCAGAATTATGCTGCTGCGGAGCTGCTTCGTCCGCATGTGGATGTGTCAGCGCTGGACAATGTTAACTATGTATCGGTTGCGAATGTAGTCATGGCTTTTGCGAAGCAGGATATTGTGACTGAATATGACGGTTCCGGCTTTCTGGTTCCGCGTAAGGAAGGACGTAATATAACGGCCTGCACCTGGACCTCCACGAAATGGCTGCACACCAGCCCGGATGACCGCGTCCTTTTGCGATGCTATGTCGGCCGGTCTGGCGATGAGCAGAATGTAGACTTGCCGGATGAGGGACTGGCTGAGCTGGTGCGCAAGGACCTGCGGGAGATTATGGGTATTTCCGCCAAGCCGCTGTTTACGGAAATTACAAGGCTGAAACATTCCATGCCGCAATATCCTGTGGGACATCCAACCAGGATTGCCGGACTGCGCAGCGAGCTCGGACAGAAGCTGCCTGGAGTGTATGCTTTTGGCGCAGGCTATGACGGCATTGGCATGCCGGATTGCATCAAGCAGGCCAAGCTGACGGCGGAGAATGCTGCCGGAAGCCTCGAAAGTCAGCCGGAGCAGGCTGCTGTAATGAGTTAATCGTAACGGTGAAGTGCACCATAAGGCGCGCTTCACCGTTTTTACTTGTCCGCTTTGGGTGAGCCTCTCTATTTGGAGGATGGGGTTGGACTTATGCTATAATAGAAACAATTTTAGGGCAAAGGAGATTACTTGCACTCATGTATCCGCCGCGTTCACGTACCCGAAAAAATAACAAGCAAAGCAGTAAGCGCCGGCGCAGAATGGTTTGGGCATGGATTAACGCAAGCCTGCTTCTAATGATCGCTGCACTGCTGACTTATGCTTTTATGGGCGATCGAGATTCAAGCGACAATCCCCCGCCGGCTGCAGCAATATTTAGTTCTCCATCACCGGAGCAGGGAGAAGCAGTACCCGAGGCTACAGTATCCTCTCAGCCGACTCCGGAATCTTCACCAGAACTGGAGCCTTCATCTGAACCGGCTGTGCAGACAACTCCGGCACCTACGGACCCCGTTCCTTCGCTTGCTCCTGAAGTAAGCACGGTACCGGAAGGGACAGATAATCCCGATGGTAAGGGCTCCGATCAGAATTCCGGCAGCAGCCCAATTTCAGGCCTTCCAGAGAATGCCGGGAAGACCGTGAAGCTGAATTTTGCGGGAGATGTCATTTTCTCAGGCAAAGCGGGTGAGATCCTGCAGCAAAAAGGCTATGACTACTCTTACACCGCTCTGGATGGCATGTTCAAGAAGGATGATCTGACTGTTCTAAATCTGGAAACGCCAATCACCAGCGGAGGGGTTGGTGCCGCTAACAAGCAGTTTGTATTCAAGGGAGATCCCAAGGCATTGGATTCCTTGAAGGCTGCTGGTGTGGATGCGGTGAATCTGGCGAACAATCATACGCTTGACCAGGGTGAGGAAGGCTTGCTGGACACTATTGAACATTTGAGCAAACGCGGCATTCCGTATGTAGGGGGCGGAGTGGACGCAGCCGAGGCATACGGCGCCAAATATTTTGAGCGAAATGGCATTCGTATCGCTTTGCTTGGATTCACACGTGTAATGCCTGTGATGGAATGGAAGGCAGAGGCTGGCAAACCCGGAGTGGCTTCAGTGTATGACAGTGCTGAAGCGCTGAAGGCTATCGCTGCCGCCAGGACCCAAGCAGATCTGGTCATTGTAATGGTTCATTGGGGCAAAGAACGGATGGAACAATATGATTCCGTCCAGCAGGCACTCGGGCACAGCTTCATAGATGCGGGAGCGGATCTGGTCATGGGCGGGCATCCTCATGTGCTGCAGGGGATTGAGCCCTATAAGGGCAAATGGATCGCCTACAGCGCGGGCAACTTTATTTTCACCCGTTCCCAAACCCGGGCTACCTGGGATACCGCTGTGTTTCAGGCGGAGTGCAGCGCACAAGGGCAGTGTTCGATGAAGCTCAGACCGATGAATGCGGAGCTGGCACAGCCGGTGCCGATGAATGAAGTGGACGGCCAGTTGCTGCTGCACAAAGTGGAATCCCTGTCCTCCGGACTTGTAAGGATCGGCAATGATGGAAGCGTAGTTGAGGTTGCCAAGTAGGCGCAGGCATAGACCATACTTCTGCCGGAGGTGCTAACGATGAAAAATATGTGTGTAGCCCATCGCGGATTTTCCGGAAAAGCTCCGGAGAACACCCTTGCTGCCATAAGGATGGCCATTGCACTCCCTTTTGTACGATGGATGGAGATTGATGTTCAGCTTACCAGAGATGGTGTCCCCGTAGTCATTCATGACTTCTCGCTAGACCGCACCACCAACGGACACGGCAAAGTCAAAAATATGGATTATGAACATGTCCGGC
This sequence comes from Paenibacillus sp. P32E, assembly GCF_001909085.1. NCBI lineage: Bacteria > Bacillati > Bacillota > Bacilli > Caryophanales > Paenibacillaceae > Paenibacillus > Paenibacillus sp. P32E. The sequence continues at coordinate 64,934 of NZ_LVYY01000016.1, forward strand.
GCCTGGATGCAGGGAGCTGGAAAGGCCGTGCATTTCGCGGAGAACGCGTTCCTTCACTGGAAGAGGTGCTGCAGCTTGCCTCCGGCAGGTTGCGATTGAACATTGAGCTGAAGACTAGCGGTGACATGTATCCCGGGCTGGAAAAAGCCGTGATTGATCTTGTCAACACTCACGGCATGCGTGATGAGGTAGTTCTGACCTCGTTCGATGCTGGCGCGCTGCAGCGGATCAAGGAACTGGACCCGCGTTTCCGCACAGGATTGATCTATGATGCCAGATCCGGCGACCCGGCGAGGAAGCTGAAGGAGCTGGACTGCTCCTTTCTGTCCATCAGCTTTGACCGGCTGAATCCGGGTCTGGCGAAGCTGCTTGCCGAGCGCGGGGTACGGGTGATGGCCTGGACGGTGAATAAGGCAAAAGAGATGCGCCGTCTGGCTGCGATGCATTCCGATATCATGATCTGTACGAATCGTCCCGACATTTGGGGTGATACCTTTCTGGAAATATAGCTTAAGCTTACAATTGACGGGAAAGAGAGCTGAAGAATGAATGTGCGCGGATGTTAACAATATCTACTGCGTTGGACGAAACTACAAGCAACATGCGGAGGAGCTGGGCAACAAGGTACCAGTGGAGCCATTGATCTTTCTGAAGCCTTCCCATGCGGCGGTTCCCCTCGACAAGGCTATGATTCAGCTTCCGAAGGATGCCGGACTGATTCATTACGAAGGTGAGATTGTTCTGCGGATTGCTCGGGACTATGTACCTGGCATGAGTGTGCAGGAGCTGGTAGATGTCATGGCCCTGGGGCTGGATTTCACCCTGCGCGATGTGCACAACGATCTGCAAAAGAAGGGTCTGCCCTGGACGCCCGCCAAAGGCTTCAAGAATGCTGCTCCGTTGACCCCCTATATTGCTTTTCCGGAAACGGATGAGCTGGAAGCGACGGATTACACCGTTCGTAAGAATGGTGTGGAGGTGCAGCGCGGGAACATTAAGAACATGATTTTCTCACTACAAAAAATTGTAGAGTTCATTGCAGCCCGTTACGGGCTGGGTAAAGATGATATAATTTTTACTGGTACCCCGGCAGGTGTGGGCCCTGTGGCTTCAGGCGATTCGTTCGAATTGTTCTGGGGCGATCGCTTAATGGGCACCTGCCTCATCGGTTAGCATATGCCAATGGGACTTGAAGTACTGCAATGGGTGATCGGCTTCTGCGGTGCCTTGCTGGTGGCTGGGTCGGCCTATTATAAGCAATCGCTCAGCTTTTCCGGGATGCTGGCCGCAGTTGCAATGGGGACGATCTACTTTGGGGCAGGGAATGCTTTTTGGTTTGGGATTTTGCTGTTGTTCTTCATCTCTTCCAGCCTGCTCTCGAAGCTTCACCATGAGAACAAGGCAGAACTGGAAGCCACCTATGACAAAACAGGACGCCGGGACGCCGGCCAGGTATTCGCCAACGGCGGGCTTGGCATGCTGCTGGTGCTCTTGAACGCCATATTTCCCCTGGAGCTCTGGGGATATCTGTTCATTGGCGTCATGGCGACCGTGACGTCGGACACTTGGGCGACGGAGATTGGCACCCTCGCCAAGAAGCCGCCCCGCTCTGTGCTGACGGGGCGTATTCTGCCGCCCGGCACCTCGGGTGGTGTCTCGCTGCCGGGCACCCTGGCTGCCGCTGCAGGCGGCGCCATGATCGGCGCTGCCTCGTGGCTGCTAAGGGCAGCCTCCGGCATGCCTGAGCACTCCGTCCTGCTGCTTACGCTGGCAGGACTTCTAGGGGGGCTCGTCGGCGCTTTCGCCGACTCGTTCCTGGGGGCAACAGTGCAGCGCATGAACCGCTGCACCGTATGCGGCCGCGAGGTGGAAGCCTCGCGGCATTGCGGTCAGCCCACGGTGTACGCCCGCGGCTGGCGCTGGATGGACAACGATGCAGTCAATGCCGTCAGCTCCATTCTGGGCGGTCTTGCCGCCTTGCTGGTCGGCGGGCTATGATGCGAGGCGGCAGATATTTGTGCTTTTCATATTAGTTATAAACCTATATTCGCAATATCGAAGGAGGTGAACCGGTGAGCAGCGCGTCCATTCACAAACATACAGCTATTCTGGATGCCGCTTATGAGCTCTTCGGTTCAGGAGGCTTCTACGAAACGAAGATGTCGGAAGTGGCAGAACGTGCAGGGATTGCTAAGGGCACGGTGTATTTATATTTCAAAAATAAAGAGGATTTGTTCATGGCGGTCACCCGGCGGGACTGTGAAGGTTTTCTTCAGCAACTGGAAGGCAAGCTGCGGGCCAGCGGCAGTCTGACCGGGAAGCTGTCTGTCATTGCAGAGCATCATTTATTTTACTATTACGAGCGCAAGCAGCACACGAAGCTTTTTTTTCGGGCGCCGAATAACAATCCTGAGCTGGTAGCCTACATGGCGCTTTTTATGGACGAGTATATGCAGGCTGTAGTGAAGGTGCTGCTGGAAGGCGGGGCGTCCGAGCCGGAGCTGATGGCGAAGTCGTACATCGGCATGCTGGACCGGCTGAAAATGGATATTCTGTTTGACCCCTCTTTCTCGGAAGAGGACGTGCACAAACGGACGAAGTTTGCAGCCAGCCTCTTCATCGGCGGTGCCGTCGCCAACATGAATGCTTCACTTGGAGATTTACCGGCAGGACAATAAGGAATACAGATCCGGTTTAAAATATAAGGCAAGCGAGGACAGAGCATGAATATTATGACCGTGGAACATCTTTCCAAGAGCTATGGGGAAAAAACACTGTTCCGGGATGCATCGTTTGGAATGGATGACAGGGATAAGATTGGCGTTATCGGTGTGAATGGTACAGGGAAATCTACTTTTTTGAAGATCATCGCGGGTCTGGATACGGCTGATGACGGACAAATTTCCATAGGAAATTCGGTGCGGGTGCAGTACCTGGCACAGAATCCTCCGTATGAGCCGGACAATACCGTGTTGCAGCAGGTTTTTGCCGGGGATGAGCCAGAGCTTGCTACCATGCGGGAGTATATGGAGACTTTGTCTCTTCTGGATAAAAGCCCGGGCGATTCTGTCCTGGAGAGCCGGCTGGTACAGATCGGACAGGCCATAGACGCCGCCGGGGCGTGGCAGCTGGAGAGTGAAGCCAAAACCGTGCTGACAAAGCTTGGCATCACGCAGTTTGATGCGCGCATGGAGACGCTGTCCGGTGGTCAACGCAAGCGGGTTGCTCTTGCAGCGGCCCTGATTACACCTTCTGAGCTGCTGATCCTGGATGAGCCTACGAACCATATCGATACAGACTCGGTAGCCTGGCTGGAGCAATATCTTCAGAAGCGGCGCGGCGCGCTGCTGATGGTAACCCATGACCGCTACTTCCTTGAGCGGGTAGCGAGTGTCATGCTGGAGCTGGATGGCGGACAGCTGTACCGTTATGAAGCGAATTATTCGCGCTTCCTGGAGCTGAAGGCTGAACGCGAGGAGCGTGAGGCATCCATGGAGCAGAAGCGCAAGAATCTGCTGCGCACCGAGCTGGCCTGGATCCGCCGGGGCGCCAAGGCCCGTTCGACCAAGCAGAAGGCCCGAATCGACCGTTACGAGAAACTGAAGGACAGCCAAGGCGCGGCTTCAACGGGCGCACTGGACATTTCCGTGGCTTCGACCCGTCTGGGCCGCAAAATCATCGAGATGAAGGATCTTACCAAATCAATGGATGGACGGACACTGATTAAGGATCTGACCTATATCGCGGTGCCACAGGACCGGGTGGGCATTGTGGGTCCGAACGGCAGCGGCAAATCAACCCTGCTCAATCTGATTGCTGGCAAGCTTCAGCCGGACAGCGGAGAGGTGCAGCTGGGGGCAACCGTCAAGCTGGGTTACTTCACCCAGGAGCATCAGGATATGGATGACACTATGCGGGCCATAGAGTATGTAAAAGAAGAAGCGGAGATCATCCGCACAGCGGACGGGAGTGTAATTACAGCCGGACAGATGCTGGAACGGTTCCTGTTCCCGCCGGCTATGCAGTGGACGCCCATTGCTAAGCTCTCCGGAGGAGAGAAGAGACGCCTCTATCTGCTGCGTGTCTTGATGGGAGCGCCCAATGTACTGCTGCTGGACGAGCCGACCAACGATCTGGACATCGGGACACTTGCCGTGCTGGAGGATTATTTGGATGAATTCCCGGGCGTAGTGTTTACCGTATCCCATGACCGGTTTTTTCTGGACCGTACGGTGGATAAGCTGATTGCTTTTGAACAGGGAAGCATTCGTCTGCATGTAGGAGACTACAGTGAATACGAGGAATGGATGGCGAAGAATGTCCCGGCTGGTGGAGCAGAAGAGAGTGCAGGCAAGCGCGGCTCCGCACCAGAACAAGGACAGGCAACACCAACTGCATCTCCTTCCAGAGAAAAGCTGAAATTCACCTTCAAGGAACAGCGTGAATATGAGGGGATTGACGGGGCCATTGAGCAGGCAGAGCAGCTTCTGACGGACATCAGCGTACAGATGGAAGCAGCCTTTGCAGATTCTGGTAAGCTTCAGGAGCTGGTGGAGAAGCAGCGGCAGGCAGAAGCTGAGCTGGAGAGCCTGATGGAGCGCTGGACGTATCTGAATGAGCTGGCAGAGAGAATTGCCGGTAAAGCTTAGGACTCGGGTATCCGTTAATCTGTGGATACCAAGCGACATTTTCACGTCATCCCAGAGATGGCTACCCTGCTTTTATGCTTGATGACTCACCAATTTGTGACACTAGCACAGCAATCAGAGCTCCTGCCCTGGTTGCTGTGTTTTCGTATAGCGTGCGGCTTTACCGCGCAAAGAGGAGGCAGAAGAGATTGACTTATTCGATTGAAACCGCGGTGGCCCTTCGCACCGCCGGCAAGGCTGAAGAGGCAAGAGAACTGCTCCTTGCCCTGCTGTGCGGGGATGAAGAGAATGCTGAGCTGCATTATCAGCTGGCCTGGACGCATGATGTGCTGGGCCTCGAACGGGAGGCCATCCCTTACTACGAGCGCAGTCTGTCACTGGGCCTGCCCACCGAGCAGCGCATGGGTGCACTTCTGGGACTTGGCAGCACCTATCGAACACTGGGAGAATATACCCTGTCCAAGGAAGTGCTTGAACAGGGCTGCACGAGTTTCCGCAGCAGAAGGAATTTGCGGTTTTTCTGGCCATGACGCTGCACAATCTGGGCGGTCACAGCGAAGCGATGAAGCTGCTGCTTACATTGCTTGCGGAGACTTCTGTCAACGAAGGAATCAGCAGCTACCGCCATGCTATCCTGTACTATTCGGACAAAATAGATCAAGTTTGGGAATAAGCATTCAGAAATCCAAGCAGGCAGGTTTCCGTGATTTGGAAACCTGCCTGCTAACTATAAAAAAGCGGGCGCCAGCACCAGCCGGTAGACACCTGGCTGTGTAAAAACGTCCGCCTATACGAGCCAACAGAAGACTTCCTGTTGGCTATTGATGATGTTAATCCGTCATTTCAGCCAGTGGGTCCTGCCCGGCAGGCTAGCTGCCGCCTGCCACGGCAATCATCTGTACGACCGGGCGCGAGTCGCCGGTCAGCACAGCCTCTTCAGCGTTCATCTGTGAGGAACCATCGCCGTCGAGGAAGATCCCTTCCCGCTCTTCGCCGGGGACGGTCTCCAGAATGGCTGTACGGAATGCCTCTGCCGTACAGCGCGATGGCGTGACGATCAGCCATAGCTTCCCGTCCCCATCGTAGACCAGTCCCGAGCGCATCCGCTGCTCGTCAGCATAGGGCAGATGCTCTGTGGCTGCCGTGGCCTGCCACAGCTCTTCATGCTGCAGGTTCATGCTGATCCCGCCCTGCGCCCAGTAATGCCCACGGTCCGTGACGGACAGGTCATCTCCCGAGGAGACGACCTGAACCGACATCGTCCCGCTCGCCCCGTCCCATACCAGCGTTCCACGCGGATATTTGGCGTTGAACCAGCCCGAGCCATACGCCCCTTGAACGCCGTTCACCGGGCGGTCATTCAGGATCGCCACCGACAGCAGGTCGCTGCCGTAGAAGAAGCCGCCGTTAATCCCGTAGGCGGCAATCGGGCGCAGCGGCGTACCTGCGCTGCGCAGCACGATGTCAGCAGGTTCCACTGACATCATATGCAGCTGCACCTTGCTGGAGCTGTTCGCCTGCAGGTAGCTGTATGTGTGAGGGAGGCCATGAAAGGCCTCCCTCGGTTGCGGCTTCGTCAGCATCACGATAGCCGCCACAGCAGCAACAGCCGCCGTCAGGAGAACGGCGGCTGTGAGCCATGGCCTGCGCTGTGAAGCCCGCCGCAGGCCGGCAAGTGCGGCCTCAGTTCGCGCCCACATATGCGGCTAGCAGCTTGGCCGTGTTCAGCACAGCCTGCTTGTGGGTGCGCTCCATGGAGTGGGAGGCATGTACGCCCGGGCCGATCAGCGCAGCCCGGATATTGTTCCCGCCACGCAGGGCGGCGGAAGCATCGGAGCCGTACTGTGGGTAGATATCGACTGCGAACGGAATCGCCAGACCATTCGCCAGTTCGATCAGCCGGCCGGTCATGGCATAATCATACGGTCCGGAGGAATCCTTGGCGCAGATGGAGACATCGGTCTCCTTACAGCTTAGATCATCACCCATGGCACCCATATCGACCGCGATCATCTCGCTGATCTCTCCAGGAATCCAGGCAGCACCGTGACCCACCTCTTCGTAATTGGAGATCAGTAGAGAGAGGTTATGCAGCGGTTTCCAGCCTTCGCGTTTGATGCTCTCCAGCAGCCCGAGCAGAGCGGCTACACTGGCTTTGTCATCCAGATGGCGTGATTTGATATAGCCGCTGGGTGTGATAACCGCCCGCGCATCGAAGGAGATGAAGTCACCAACGGCAATGCCGAGCTTCAGGACATCGTCTTTGGTGGAGACCAGCTCGTCGATCCGGATCTCCATATTTTCCTCTGAGCGCTTGAAGTCACGTGCATCCGCGTAGACATGGACTGAAGGATGGCTGCTCAGAATTGTGCCGGTATAGGTTAATCCGGTGCGGGTGTGAATGACGCAATATTCATTTTCGATGCTGTTCATGGTAAAGCCGCCGACAGAAGTTAGACGCAGCGTGCCGTTCGGTTTGATTGAGCGCACCATGGCTCCAAGCGTGTCCACATGGGCACTGATGCCGATGGTGCGTGCAGGATCAAGTCCGGGAACGGTCAGAATGACTCCGCCTTTTTCGTTCCAGCTCAAAGGTACACCCAATGCTGCCGTTTCCTCAGCCACAAGGTTCATGGCCGCAGTCGTGAAGCCGCTGGGGCTGGGAGTATCGAGCAATTTTTTGAGAATGGTTAGAATGTACTCTTCATTAGGTTGTATGGTAAGCAAGGTAAATGTCCTCCTGTTCTTTATAAGCGATGTAATCAGCACATGCTAATTTGGGTTATGGTCATTTATATAACTTTTCTATTAAACTGTGGATCTACATTCTATATAGATTGAACTTGGAAAGTTGATGAAGGGGACTTCAGCCTTAGCCGGAAAAAGGTTCACTAATCCAACCCATTCAGCTTAAGAAGTATCCTATGTGGGAAAAAGTATCGCTAATTCAGCTGAAAGCGGCCGGATGGGATGATGATGCATGAAGCCAGGGCTTCAACCAATTTAGTTATACTTATTCCAAATAGCTTCTGTTCCTTAAGAGACTCATTGCGTTCTTCAAACTTGTGTGTCCTCAGTTCAACACATATATTAGATTCTCTTACGGGCTATCTCTTATAGCTGGGACGTGCTGTTAGAGGACAAGCTGTCCTGATTTACTGGCACCGCATCCAGGGAATTCCCTGCATCACGGAGCTTGTTTAGTTCTGCCGTAAGGCCTTTGATCTGCTTCTGCAGCTTGTATTGGCGAAAAATGCCGTAAGAGCCGACAATCACCCCGCCGATCAGCGCACAACCAAGGATGACCAGGATCAGTGGAATGTTGACAACATCAAAATAGAAATTAACCTGAACCGGGTCCACATTAATGACTGCGAACACGGCGGTGAGCAAGGCGAAAATCAGGCCTAAGATAAGTGACCATTGTAACCTCATGTAACTTCCTCCTCTATACATAAATGACAAGATAAATCCCCTGCCCGCAGAGGGCAAGGGATTACAGTAATACTAAGCTTTATGCCTTATTTGGTCAACTGTTCCATTTGTTCGATCACGCTTTCGAAGACACTCATCGCTTCGCGGATCGGTGCAGGTGAAGACATGTCAACGCCTGCCTTGGAGAGAATGTTGATCGAATAATCGCTGCCGCCGCTCTTCAGGAAGCCGAGATATTTATCTACCGCCGGTTTGCCTTCTTCCAGAATCTGCTTGGCGAAGCTGGTAGCCGCGGAGAAGCCGGTAGCATATTTGTAGACATAGAAGCTGTTGTAGAAATGAGGAATCCGTGCCCATTCCATTTCGATTTCCTTATCTACCACCATATCCTTGCCGTAGTACTTGACGTTAAGGTTATAGTAGATTTCTGACAGATCCTGAGGTGTCAGGGATTCGCCTTCTTCAGCACGCTGGTGGATGATTTTCTCGAATTCAGCGAACATGGTTTGCCGGAACACCGTAGTGCGGAACTGGTCGGCATAATAAGTAAGCAGGTACATTTTTTCCTTCGGATCGGTTGACTTCTTCAGCAGATAATCCATCAGGAGTGCTTCGTTGGTAGTGGAAGCTACTTCTGCGAGGAAAATTGTATACTGTGCATCCCGGTATTTCAGCGTGTTGTCCGAATAGTAGGAATGCAGGGCGTGGCCCATTTCATGAGCCAGTGTGAACATGCTGTTCAGGTTGTCGTTATGGTTCAGCAGCACATAAGGATGGGTACCGTAGGCTCCCCAGCTGTAAGCGCCAGTGCGTTTATTCTCATTTTCGTAGACATCAATCCAGCCCTTGTCATAACCTTCCTGCAGCACACCCAGATAGTCCTCGCCGAGTGGTTTCAGGCCTTCTTTGGTAATCTTCTTGGCTTCTTCAAAAGTGATATCCAGCTTGTATTCGTCCACGAGCGGTGCGAACAGGTCATACATATGTAGCTCGTCAACACCCATCAGCTTCTGGCGCAGCTTCATGTAACGGTGCATCAGCGGCAGGCTCTCATGAATGGTATCGATCAGGTTCGTGTAGACCTCTTTGGGGATGTTGTCACCATAGAGCGACATTTCCAGAACAGAGGGATATTTACGGACACGCGAGTAAAAGACATTTTTGTTGACGTTTGCGCTTAGCGTGGCAGCAATTGTATTTTTTTTCTTACCGTATGTCTCATACACCGCTTTGAAAGCATTTTTGCGGACCTCACGGTCGGGACTCTCGAGGAACTGAATGTAGCTGCCATGCGTCAACTCTACTTCCTTGCCTTCCTCATTCTTGATCTTCGGGAACTTAAGGTCCGCATTGTTCAGCATACTGAACACGGTTTGCGGCGCTTGGGCAAGCGTACCCACCTGGGCCAGGAGAGCTTCCTCCGCTTTGGACAGAACATGCGCTTTCTCGCGCTTCATTTCCGTCAAGGTGAAGGTGTAGTCCGACAGGGAAGGGTCGGCAATGAACTGGTCGAGCTTCTCATTTGGCAGGGCAAGGATTTCCGGTGTGACAAAAGAAAGAGCTTCCCCGGCTTCCACTCCAAGCTTCTTCGCTTTTTGGGAGAGGGCCTGATAGGTTGGGGCAGCCGTATCCTCGTCCTGGCGCATGTGCGCGTAGACATAGAGGCGTTCGGTCAGCAGGGACAGCTTATCGTCGAGCTCAAAGCATTTTTTGAGTGCTTCGGGAGAGTCAAGCTTGCCCTGGAAATCGGCCGCGCCATTAATAAGCTCCTTGACTTCCTTATATTCTGCATCCCATTGCTCCTGTGAGGCGAACATATCCTCAAGCTTCCAGCGGTTTTCGGCGGGCACTTCACTTCTCTTCAATAATTGTTCCATAGAAATCCTCCTCGGATGATGGGATGTAATAGGCATATTCTTCTGCGGTGCCGCATAAGCAGCGGGATCGCCCGGCAGCAGGCTTAAGGCAAGCAGAAGCGGGAGGGACTTGACAGCAAAGGACATAACGGAAGCCTCCTTAACACTTTAAGGTTGACTTAGTATGCCCTCCCAAATCCTGATTATGAATGATCCAGCCTCAGAAGCTATGCCACCAAGCTATAAATAATGAAGATAAAAGCCATGGCAATGAGAATGACCGCAGTCAGGGCCATGCCGCGCTTGAGGCGCGGCGGCACTTTTTCCTTGCCCATGATCAGTACTGCTCCAAGACAGAGAACAACAATAATGAAAATAACTAAATTCTCGTTATCCATTCCCGGCTAGACCTGTTTGAAGGCAGCAATGATATTTTTGTACTCTTCTTCATTATCTTTATACGATTCTTTGTTGAAACGGTTGTTGACCCATTGCATCATAGCTGGACGGCTCATAAAGGTATGCGTTTCTTCTCCCCATTGATCAGAAATTTCGCGGAGAACAATATAGCGCCCCTGAACTTCTACCGTCATCATATTCCATTTGTCTGTTTTGTATATTTCATGTTTTTTGATCATTATCAATACCACCCTGGCGATTTTTGGCTTTTGGCTCAATGATAACGCACGGGGGAAGTGAAAAGCAAATATTATCACTGGAGAAGGGAAATGATGGATTGATTTGGAGGTATAGTTGGGGTATAATGTAAGCATTCGTCATATATGGCGGTATTTTTAGGAGGTTGTTCATTTGAAAGGTACAGTAAAATGGTTTAACGCAGAAAAAGGCTATGGTTTTCTTCAAGTAGAAGGCGGCGAAGATGTATTCGTTCACTTCTCAGCAATTCAAGGCGACGGATTCAAGACTTTGGATGAAGGCCAAGCGGTAGAATTCGATATTACTGACGGTAACCGTGGTCCTCAAGCAGCTAACGTAGTTAAACTATAATAAACGGCTGGACAGTTTGTCTGTCAGTCACAACATATATTTTTGGAATGGCAACACTTGCAAGAGTGATAACCAGCAACTTCAAAGCACACAGTTCTTTCGGGAACTGTGTTTTTTTATTTTACTTGTTAGAGCAACGAAGGGCCGCCGGTAGCAAGAAGTGCAGCCCCTTGATAGAATTAATTGCCTTTGCGGCGGGAATAACGGGCGATACTGAAGCCAGTGTCCACCAGGTGCTTGGATAAAAAACCGACGAAGGCGAGCAGCGAGAAGCTCATCGCCACCACATAGAATACCGTCCGTCCAGCATCCTCATAGAGGAACCCGCCAAATGTTCCGCTGAGCAGACCTGCCGCACTCGACCATACAACTGTGAAGATAGCCATGCCGGTTGCACGGAGATGATCGGGGATAATGCGCGTAATGTACCGGACGGCTGTCACGTAGTATATGCCAAATGAAATGCTGTGCATGGCCTGTATAGCAATCACAGTACCGGGTTCATTCGCCAAGGACATGAACAGGAACCGTGCAGCAAACATCAGACTGGCAAAAGCGAGCAGCGGCAGCTCTTTGAATTTGTCACCGTATTTGCTCAGGACGAAAAAAACGGGAATTTCACTCAAGGCTGAAGCCAGCAGCGACCAGCCGATAATTTCATCTCCGGCATTCATGGCTTTGAGGCTGAGTGTTAAGAAGGCTTCATTCATCCGGTATCCGATCGCAAGCACGAAGACACTGCCGAAGAACCATAGGACTTCCTTTTGCAGCAAAATCTGTTTCAGTCCTCCACGCTTAAGCGGCTCCTCTTCGGAACCGGCGATCATGGCCTTGTTGTTTTCTTCGGTCCGTTTGACATCCTTCAGTCCAAAGGTAATGAGTAGCGCAATCACTACGATTACTATGCAGACCGCTATGCTGGACGATGAGCCCAGAGCTCTCAGCACATATCCGATGGTCAGTGCGAAGAAGGAGTAGCCAAGTGATCCGAATACCCGGATCGTAATGAAGTTGCGCCCGTGGCGCTGGGCAATTTTGATCGCCATCGTATCCGCAAGCGGGAATAACGGGTAATAGAAGAAATAGAAAAGGGACAAAATAAACATCACGGCCCCAAAATCCGTAGTTCTTGCCAGCAGCAGTGCGGTAACCAGTTGGCCGGCCAGAAGAATGGCCAAGATTTTTTTGATGGTGCCCAGCCTGTCACTCATCATGCTCCAGAACAGGTTGGACAGAATGGAGATCAGCGGTCCTATAGAATACAGGATTCCGATCTGGGGACTGCTGAAACCAAGGTGAGTATAAAATAATGGGAAATAAGATACTACCAGCACACTTGTGCCGTAGAGTGTGAACATAAAGGATCGCAGCCAGTTTTGATCGCTGTACTGGCCTCCGGTCCGTCCTGATAACATGAAATTGCACTCCTCCGAATATGAGATACGGCTTCGTAATCCATACTTTAGTGTTGAACGCGTTCTAGTATAGCACAATGCAAACGCCGGATGTCCGCAGAAATCAGGAGATTTCTGAATCTTTCAGCGTTTTGCGAAAGTGATTTTGTTGTTTGTACAAATACGCTCTGCATATTATAATAATGATGATTTGGATAAGGAGACAACAATGTGGAGGCACTGTCATTGAATGAATTTGAGCAAGGCCGTTACCTTAGCCCACGCGGCCCAATCGGGCTGATGAGCAGGGTCTACAAGTACGTGCTGCCGGAAGTGCGGGAATGTCTCCATTTCTGGCGCCAGGATGCGGAAGGGATTCCCGACCCCGAGCTACGGAAGCAAGCGCTTGCCAGCATTGAGACCAAAGAGTTTCACTGCCAGGGTGGCGGAATATATGCCGCCGGCAATTTGTCGATGAGACATATACTGATTCCGCTTATTGTTGCTTATCAAACGATCAGTGATTATTTGGACAACCTGTGTGACCGCAGCACATCTCTTGATCCTGCCGATTTCAGGCTGCTGCATCAATCCATGCTGGATGCCATTAACCCTAAGGCTGAGCTTGGTAATTACTATGCGCTTCGCACTGAACAGAATGACGGAGGATATCTGCACAGACTTGTCCGCAAATGCCAGGAGATGACTGCACTCTTGCCCGGCTATGCTGCCGCGGCTGAAGAAGTGCATGGTTTGGCTGTGCTGTATACGGATTTGCAGGTCTATAAGCACATCCGCCCCGATCTCAGGGAGGCTGCCCTGAAGGAATGGTGGGAGGTGGAAGGCAAGCGGGCCCCGCATTTGCAGTGGAATGAGTTTGCGGCGGCAACAGGCTCAACCCTCGGCGTATTTATGCTGTTTTTGGCTTCATGCGACCCCAAGCTGAGCACATCGGCAGCGGCCTCCATTCGGGCGGCATACTTTCCGCATTTATGCGGTTTGCACATTATGCTGGATTACCTGATCGATCAGGATGAGGACCGGGCTGGCGGGGATCTCAATTTCTGCAATTATTATGACAATAGTGATACCATGCTGAATCGGATCGCTTCCATTGTGGAGTGGGCCCGCAGGGATGTCCGGAATCTACCCGAGACCTCAATGCATCGCATGGTCATCGAGGGCTTGCTGGCACTTTATTTATCCGATCCGAAAGTCAGCGAACAGCGGGAGGTTCGCTCAGTATCCAGACGTCTGATGAGAAGAAGTCCTCTGACAAGATTATTCTTCTTCGTGAACAGCCGCTGGATACGCAGGCATATGTATTAGAGGCTGCGGGGCGTTATTCTGATCAAGAACGGGCTCCGCACAATTTTAAGGAGGAACTAACAGGATGGCAAACGTAAAAAAAATCGCAGTATTAACCAGTGGAGGAGATTCGCAGGGCATGAATGCCGCCGTACGCGCAGTAGTACGAAGCGCAATCTACTACGGTATTGAAGTGTTCGGAATCCAGCGTGGATACCAGGGCCTGCTGAACCGTGACATTTTCCCTATGGATCTGCGCAGTGTCGGTGATATTATCCAGCGCGGAGGCACCATTCTCCAATCGGCCCGCTGCCTCGAGTTTGTGACCCCCGAAGGTCAGCAAAAGGGTGCGGATATCCTGAACGAGATGGGAATTGACGGATTGGTTGTTATCGGCGGAGACGGCTCTTATAAGGGAGCTAACAAACTTAGCAAGCTTGGCATTAATACTATGGCTTTGCCGGGTACCATCGATAATGATATTTCGTTCACCGACTATACCATTGGCTTTGATACTGCGGTAGGTGTTGTAGTTGATGCCATCAATAAGCTTCGTGATACGATGTCCTCGCATGAGCGTTCATCGATCGTAGAAGTTATGGGCCGCCACTGCGGGGATATTGCACTACATGCCGGTCTTGCTTCCGGAGCCGAAACGATTCTAGTACCGGAAATGCCTTATGATCTGAACGAAGTAGCCGACCGTATGCGCGACAACTTTGCCAGAGGTAAACGTCACAGTATCGTAATTGTCGCTGAAGGTGTAGGCAAGGGCGAAGATGTGGCTCAGGCGCTGAAAGACCGCCACGCCTCCCTGGACGCGCGCGTTACAGTTCTTGGACATATTCAGCGTGGAGGTACTCCGACTCCAGGAGACCGTAATCTGGCCAGCCGTTTAGGCGACTTTGCTGTACGTTCCCTGATCGAAGGTCAGTCTGACAAAGCTTGCGGCATTATCAAGGGTGAGCTTACGCTTACAGACATCGATCTGGTTGTTAATACCAAAAAAGACTTTGATACCGAGCTTTACGAGCTGGCATCCCGTCTTTCCCAATAGTCTTATAGATATTTTTCATCAAGGCCGCCTAGCGAAGGCGGTCTTTTTTACACTTGACTATATACCCCCGCCCGTATATTATATACCCCATAGGGTATATAAATGAGGAGGCAAACGGAATGAGTAAGAGAATTGTAATTGTTGGCGGTGTAGCGGGCGGGGCTTCAGCGGCTGCCCGTCTGCGGAGATTGAATGAACAAGACGAGATTATCCTGGTGGAGCGGGGAGAGCATGTCTCTTTTGCCAATTGCGGACTTCCATATTACATTGGAGAAACTATAGACTCCAGGGAGAAGTTGTTCCTCCAGACTCCCAAGGGGATACAGCAGAGATTTAATATCGATGTACGGACATTGACTGAGGTTACAGCCATTGATCGTGAGAGCAAGCAAGTGGTTTCCCGTAATGTGATCACAGGTGAAGTTGTTCAGATTCCTTACGATATTCTGATCCTGTCTCCCGGTGCACGACCGGTTGTTCCTCAAATTCCTGGGATCACCAGTGCGGATAATCTGTTCACACTGAGAAACATTCCAGATACAGACCGGATCAAGGCATATGTCGATCATCAGCATCCGAAGCACGCAACGGTTATCGGAGCTGGATTTATCGGGCTGGAAATGGCGGAGAATCTGCGGGAACGCGGGCTTGAAGTGACGGTAATTGACCGGGGTACACAGATATTGAACCCGCTTGATCCCGAAATGGCACGACCGGTTGAAGAACACATGCGGTTGAACGGAGTGGAGCTCCGGTTGAATGAGGGTGTGGAGGCGATCATGGAGGGTGGCCGATTGCTACAGCTCGCATCTGGTACGACTTTTGCTACGGATATGATTATTCTAGCCATTGGAGTTACACCGGAGAATGAGCTGGCCAGAAACAGTGGACTGGAGCTGGGAGTCCGGGGGGCTGTAAAAGTTACCGCCACACTGCAGACAAGTGATCCTGCGATCTATGCAGTAGGGGATGTTATTGAAGTCAGAGATAAAGTTCAAGGCTTTGAAACCATGGTATCACTCGCTTGGGGCGCCAACCGTCAGGGCCGTCTTGCCGCAGATCATATCAATGGCCGGTCCATTGCTTATGAAGGCGCTTTGGGCACAGCAATTATCAAAACCTTTGGCTTGACCTCGGCCCTTACCGGGAATAATGAGAAAACACTGAAATCTCTGGGAGTTCCATATGAAGCCATACACATCCACCCAAATTCACATGCGGGCTATTACCCAGGTGCAGCCCCAATTGCTATTAAACTGCTGTTCAGCCCCCAGACAGGAGAAATATTTGGGGCTCAGGCAGTGGGAAGTGAAGGCGCCGACAAACGGATTGATGTGATTGCTACGGCTATCCGGGGAAAGCTCAGAGCAGACGAACTGGCGGATATAGAGCTGGCCTACGCGCCACCGTATTCTTCTGCCAAAGACCCCGTGAATATGGCCGGATATGTTGCTTCTAATGTAATGGAAGGTATGGTGAAGAATCTTCAATGGTACCAAGTGGATGACTTCACCCGGTCCGGGGGGCTTATTATCGACGTCAGAGATGAGGTGGAGCGTCTTGCCGGTTATATTCCCGGTTCCATCAACATCCCTCTTTCCGAGCTGAGAAACCGCCTTACTGAAATACCTTCTGATCAAAAGCTTGCGGTATCCTGCCAAGTCGGTCTCAGAGGGTATATCGCGGCAAGAATGCTGATGCAGTATGGATACGATGTGCAAAATGTTGACGGGGGCTATAAAACCTACGCTGTGATGGCCATAGACAGAGGTGTAGATCCAGAAGGAGAAAAGAAAAATCGGATTGATGTTCCAGAAGTTTCCAGTCTAACTGAACAGCGGCTTATGCTGGATGCTTGCGGATTGCAGTGCCCTGGCCCTATACTCAAAGTATACGAGACCGTGAAGTCTATGGAAGAGGGACAGCAGCTTGAAATTGTAGCAACAGATTTTGGTTTTGCCGCGGATATCCGGCAGTGGTGTCTCAAGACGCAGAATACACTGGAATCCTTGGATGTGTCAGGGGGCAAGGTTCAGGCCCTTGTGCGTAAAGGAATTCAGAAGCCAGTGGAGGCAGATGCGGCTCCTCTTACCTCAACAGCGGAGAAGGAAGGAACGTCTATGGTTATCTTCAGCGGGGATCTGGATAAGGCGATCGCTTCGTTCATTATTGCCTCCGGGGCAGCTGCTATGGGCAAGCAAGTCACGATGTTCTTCACCTTTTGGGGATTAAATCTGTTGCGTCGCGAGCAGGCTCCAGAGGTTCACAAAAAGGGACTGGACAAAATGTTTGGCATGATGATGCCTCAAGGTACCCGTAAATTGTCCCTCTCCAAAATGAATATGGGCGGTCTCGGGGCAAAACTGATCCGGCACACCATGAAACGAAAGAATGTGGACTCTCTTGAACAGCTGATGTCGGGGGCCATCCATGCAGGTGTAAAGCTGATGGCCTGTACAATGAGTATGGATATCATGGGAATCAAGCAGGAGGAATTAATAGCAGGCGTTGAATTTGGCGGCGTCGCCAGTTACTTAGGGGCTGCTGAGGATTCAGGCGTCAATTTGTTCATCTAAAGGAAGTGTATAGCAATGGAATATGATAAAGGGATCAAGAATAGACTGAAACGCATTGAAGGACAAGTTCGGGGCGTGTTAAGTATGCTGGAAGAAGGACAAGACTGCAGGGAGATTGTTATCCAGCTCACTGCAATACGAACAGCCGTAGACCGTACGGTAGGTGCCGTCATCGGAGCCAACCTGGAGCATTGTATCCAGGAGGAGCTGCAGCAAGGGAATTCGCCCAATCAAGTCATTCAAGAGGCGGTAGAACTGCTGGTGAAAAGCCGATAACTAAAAGAACAGCTGCGGAATTGATTCCGCGCTGTTCTTTTTTGTTATATCCGGGCAGTATTGGTTTTGGTATGTCCGTACTGGCGCTGTACTTTGACAAGACGGGACAGCAGGAGGATAGCCCCGATGGCTAACCCGGTGATCAGGCCAATCCAGTATCCGTAAGCACCTAAATCTGTATAGGTTGCGAGTAGATATCCCGTGGGTAGACCGATTACCCAGTAAGCAACAAAACAGATAATAAAAGCCGGATTCACATCCTTGTAGCCCCGAAGTACCCCTTGTGTAGGAGTGGCAATTGCATCGGAAATCTGAAAGAAAATGGCGTAAATTAGGAAATGCTGAATAAGTGAAATGACCTCGGGCTCATCTGAATATAAGCCGGCGACGTGATTACCTGCGAATAGCAGCACGAGAGCTGTAACCAGAGAGAGTACAGCAGCAGTCCCGATGCCCAAAATTCCGTATTGCCGGGCATCCTTCAATCTGCCGGACCCGCTCTCGAAGCCGACGAGGATCGTCAGGCTCATGCAAATGCTCAGAGGAATCATATACAATGTGGAGGCAAAATTGATTGCCGCTTGATGGGCAGCAATGGTTACGGTATCGAACCGGCTCATCAGTAGTGTAACTGCGGAGAAGACTGCCGTTTCGAAAAAAATAGAGAAGCCGATGGGTACTCCGATCTTAAGCAGTTCTTTGAAGCTCCGCCGGGACATGGAGTAGAATCTGCGGAACAATTGCAGACTGCGGAACGGCTCGGACCGATAGACGAAGAACAGAGAGATGGCAAAAATCACCCAATAGGTTATAGCTGATGCAACGCCTGCACCAACGCCGCCAAGACGGGGGAATCCAAATTTTCCAAAAATCAGTAGATAGTTGAGGCCTACATTTACCGGTAATGCAATTAGCGTGATGAACATAGAAACCCTTGTCTGCCCGAGAGCATCAATACAGCTGCGAATTACGGTGTAGCCAAACAGCGGAATGATTCCTACGGAGATGGCGCAGAGGAAACGGAAGGCAATATCACGCACCTGTGGTTCCAGGTTCATGAAATCAAGTACGGGCGATAGGGCAAACGCACCGAATACCAGCACCAAGAGCGATATGAGCAGGGACAGCCACATGCCTTGAGTGACCTGATAAGCTACGTCTTTTTCATTTTTACTTCCCATCAAATGAGAAACTATGGGTGTAATCCCCATGAGGATGCCACTGAGTCCGGTTTGGATGGGAATCCACAGGCTGGTTCCAATCGCTACACCGGCCAAGTCGTTCGTGCCATATTTGCCTGACATATTCGTATCAAAAAAAGTGATGGCGGATAACGCAACCTGTGTAATAAGGATAGGGAATAAAATATACAGGAATTGTCTAGCCTTTTGTTTCATTGAAGTCGTGGGTATCATTGTACATAAGCCTCTTCATTCTTATATTTAATTTCCGGGACCAATCCCAGTAAAATGACCCCACAATGTGGGGTCTATAATGGATGCTTGTAAAATTAGAATTTGAAAATGGCTGAAAACTTTTTTCTTATTTTTCGTAATCTACACCGGAAGTATAACGGTTATTGGCATTCCAGAGCAGGAATTCATCGATGTTCTTTTCTTTTAGGGCACGTATCTGGTCCTCAACCTGCTGTTTGCCATATTTGACATAATGCCCGCTTCCGAGCCAGCTTGCGGTGAAGTCCTGAATCCAGGGACGGATGATTGGTTTGAAGCTGCCTAGGGGATCAAGCTTCTTATGTGTATCCACCATGGAGCCTTTGATAGTGGCGTATGGGTTCTTATCCGGATCTTTCACATCAAACCAGCCGGTTGAGTAGTGGCTTGGATAGACCATTGGGCTGATAACATCGACATTCTTGGAAATTTTGACAAAGTCCTGGCCGATGCCTTCCGCAGCAGGGACAGAGGCTGCATAGCCAAAAATATCAACCGAAACACGTACGCCGAGCGGGCTAAGTTCGGTTTTGGCATATTTAACAAAATCAGAAATGATCTCTACCCGTGGACGGTCGCTTTTTGTGTATTTGAGTGTGTCTGCGCGTTTTTCGAAGCCTTCAGGAAAACGGACATAATCGAACTGGATTTCCTTGAAGCCGAGTTTGGCAGCTTCCTTGGCGATATCCACGTTGTATTTCCATACATCCTGATTATATGGATTCACGAAGCTGTCTCCGCCCTTATTGGTCCATACTGAACCATTGGCAGTAACAAAGGACATCTCAGGTTTTTTCTTGGCGAGTACGGAATCCTTGAATACAACAATCCGTGCAATGGGGTAGACGTTATGCTTCTTCAAACGTTCCATCAGTTTGTTGATGTCACCAATGAACGGCTGAGGATGGCCCATCTGCTGAAGCTCTGCGTTATCTGTTTTATATGTGATGTATCCGGCATCGTCTTTAATATCAATGACCATAGAATTCAGCTCGGTTTGGTCGAGCAGGTTGAGCAAAGTCTCCATCCGGGATCCACCAGCGCTATAGGCTGTTACGTAAATGCCTTTGACCTTAGGGGCATCCGGCTGAGGATCGGTTAGAAGTGCGGTGTCTGTAGCACCCGGGGAAGCTTCGGCGTCCGGCGTAGCGCCTGGAGCAGGTGTTGCTTCGTTTCCTCCCGCGGTGTTCGGTGAAGCGTTAGGATTTGATGAGTGCTGTGCGGCGATGGATGGGTTTATGGCGGACTGTAGTGCGGCGGTCACGTCGGCTTCGTGTGAATTATGCTGTACGCCGACGCTTCCCAGAGCCATCATCAGTAGAGCCCAGGTGATATTCATTTGTTATTCTCTCCCTTTATGTACATTCCCTTAAAGTATAAAGGAACGGCAGCGTCCAAAAAGAACAGACTTGTAACAATCCCCGTAATTTTGTTCGCATAAAAACCGTTCTTGTTGTTTATAAACGGGATGTACAGATTTTAAACCATACAATTCATAAGAATGATTGCCCTGGCCTTTAAAAAGGTGGTACCTGAAGCTTTAAAAAAGTAAATGCCGCTCGGGTCCGGCCACGGCCGAATCCAAAGCGGCAACTATTAAAACGGGTTCCAAGCATTTTACTTATTGAAGATACGCAGAATTCTGATGCTCGTAAATGCTGTAATGGATAATATCCATCGCATCTTCCGGTTCCAGAATACTCAGACCGTCACGCAGAACAATCACAGAGTTCAATTCATCCTGCTTCAGAAAAGGTATCATATCCGGATACCATCTCATGACGATTGCTGACAGTTTTACCGTTTCCATTTCCACAACAATCACCCTTTCCTTTTTCGAATAGTGCTGAATTGAATTCAGGTTTCATCGGAAAACGAAGTGCCAGGAAAAAAGAGGGTAAATCACAATCTTCATGAAATTTGTAAGGTCCTGCGTGAGTCTAATATATCATAATTTTAAAGTATGCGCATTTTTTTTGAGCCTATCTTTTGCGGAAGGAACCCATTACCCCAACTGTTTCTACGATGTTCACAAAAGCCTGCGGGTCACTGTTTTTGATAATCCGCTTTAATTCAGCCAGCTCATAACGTGTAGTCACTGTCATTAGCATGTCCCGCTCCACATGAGAATAAGCACCTTCAGTTTTAATCTTTGTCACTCCGCGCTGCAGTCCAAGAAGCTGTTGAAGCAGTTCATCGGTGCGTGTGGTTACAATGTAAACCGTCACTTTAATGTGGCTGACGTGAATCAGATCCACGACCTTGCCTGACACGTAAATAGAAACCATCGATGCCAGTGCTAAATTCCAATTGTTGTCAAAATAGGCTGCAGTTAGAATGACAAGCCCATTCAGTCCAACGAGCACATTACCAATTGGAAAGTCACGGTGCTTAATAATTATGGAGCCCAGAATATCGAAGCCCCCTGAAGAACCGCCCACCCGGAAGGATACACCGGCGCCGACACCAACAAGCACTCCCCCAAATACGGAGGCGAGTAACATATCTGAAGCTACAGTGGCCGTTGGGATTAAAGCCATAAGCCAGGTAGTAGCACCTACCGACAGGATACTCAGGACAATAAATCTCCGTCCGAGCTGAAACCAGCCTGCTACCAGTAAAGGTACATTGAACAACAGATACATTAAGCTGATATTGAACGGGGTAAAGTATCCGACCAACATGGCCAGCCCTGAAACTCCTCCGCTCAGCAGTCTGTGAGGAATTAAAAACAGGTTAAAGCCGCATGCAATCATCGCTGAACCGAAGATAATTGCAAGGTAATTCCCGATTTGTTTTAGTCTTGACAAGCAAATTCACCTCTGACGCGTAATGTAAGTAATGAAAGTAAGGAATACACTGGTATTCCTAATCGGGTTTGTGATATAATGTATAGGATATTCTTGAGTAGGACGTTACAATAGTGTTTTTTGCATTGATTAGAGTGCAAGAACACAATTGTTCAGGCATATTCACCCAGGCCTGATCAGGACATCTTTTGGTCCCAATGCGAGCTAAACCATGCAGAGAATCCGGCATGATTGGACAGCCTATAAATGTGTTTACCGCTACTTAAGAATACAGACAAGCATGTGGAATGTCCACTGTATAGAAGGAGCATGAATAATTTGAAAACATTCGCAGAATTCGGCTTGGAGCCAAAAGTGCTGCAAGCAATCACAGAGCTAGGATTTGAGGAATCTACACCCATTCAGGAGCAGGCTATCCCAATTGCAATGGCAGGATCGGACCTTATCGGCCAGGCACAGACAGGTACCGGTAAAACTGCTGCTTTTGGTATTCCCCTCATTTCCAAGATTCCCCGGGAAGAAGAGAAAATCGTAGCTCTCATAATGACACCGACCCGTGAGCTTGCCATTCAAGTCGCCGAAGAAATCGGCAAACTGACCCGTTTCAAAGGTCTCCGTTCCCTGGCTATTTACGGCGGTCAGGATATCGGCCGTCAAATCCGCGGTCTGAAAAAGAAACCGCAAATCATCATCGGTACACCGGGACGCCTATTGGATCATATCAACCGCAAGACTATCCGTTTGGATGATGTTCAAACCATCGTCTTGGATGAAGCGGATGAAATGCTGGATATGGGATTCATGGAGGATATTCAATCGATCCTCAAGCTTGTACCAGAAGAACGCCAAACCATGCTTTTCTCAGCAACAATGCCCCCTAACATTCAACGTCTTGCCCAGCAGTTCCTGAAGAATCCACAACATGTTTCTGTAATTCCTAAGCAAATCAGTGCACCTTTGATTGATCAAGCTTACATCGAAGTGCCTGAACGGCAGAAATTTGAAGCGCTGAGCCGCTTGATTGACATGGAGTCTCCTGATCTGGCTATCGTATTCGGCCGTACCAAACGCCGGGTTGATGAGCTTGCTGAAGGATTGCAGAAACGTGGTTATTCTGCAGACGGCCTTCATGGTGACCTGTCCCAGAATCAGCGTGATGCTGTAATGCGCAAATTCCGCGATGGCAGCATTGACGTGCTTGTAGCTACCGACGTAGCGGCACGCGGTCTCGATGTTTCCGGCGTGACACATGTTATTAACTTTGACCTTCCACAGGATCCGGAGAGCTATGTACACCGTATCGGCCGTACTGGCCGCGCCGGCAAGGAAGGTACTGCCTGGTCTTTCGTGACGCCACGTGAGATGGATCACCTGCATTTGATTGAGCGTGTTACCCGTCACCGTATTACCCGCAAACCTCTTCCGACGATGGCTGAGGCTATCGAAGGCAAACAACGCATTACAGCTGAACGTTTGCTGGCAATGGTAGAAGACGGCGGTGAGCTGAACGAATACAAAGGCATTGCTATTCAGCTTCTGGAGCAATATGATTCAGTTCAACTGCTGTCTGCAGCAATGAAGCTGCTTACCGGTGACACCAAAGATGCTCAGATTGAATTGACACCGGAAGATCCTATCCGTGCTAAACGTCGTGGTGGCAAAAATGATATCCGCAGTGGACGCAAGCCTAACGGCGGATATGGCGGTAACCGCACAGGTTCAGGTACAGGTACAGGCGGAGGATACAGAGGCAACCGTGACAATGCAAGCGGCGGCACCAGCGGCAG
Organism: Paenibacillus sp. P32E; assembly: GCF_001909085.1. Taxonomy (NCBI): domain Bacteria; kingdom Bacillati; phylum Bacillota; class Bacilli; order Caryophanales; family Paenibacillaceae; genus Paenibacillus; species Paenibacillus sp. P32E. Next base: position 88,544 of record NZ_LVYY01000016.1, read on the forward strand.
CAGCAGCAGTCGTGGCGGTTATAGCAGCGGCTACGGTAGCAATAGCAGCGGCGGATATGGCGGCGGCTACAAAGGCAACCGTGATTCCGGTGCGAGCCGTGATGCAGGCGCTGGACGCAGCAGTGACCGCAAACCATCCACACGCCCAAGCAGCACTAGCACACGCCCGGCTAAACGCGAAGATTACGATATTTAATTAGCAGGCCTGATAACACAAGAAGACGAGAAGCCTTTAGACCGGCTCTCGTCTTCTTTTTGGTTTGTAGCAAGGTTTTATTTTTAGACAAAAGTACGAGTGATGATTACGAGCAGAATGAACAGTACGAGAATGGTCCCAGTGGAAGTCCAAGGATTGTAGCAGCCAGGTGCGGACATGAGGTCAACCTCCTTCAAAAGTTGTTGATTTGAGTGGTTACATTTCTAATATATGGACTCTCCGTCAAGGATGCATAGACATTAACCCAGAATCTCAAACTTGGGCGCTGGAAAAGTTCGGGTCAAATAAGGTATAGTTAAGATACGCAGTATGTGCGAGACAGACAGGAGGAAGGAAATTGGAGTTTAAGGGAGCAATGGGTGGTTTATATCGCATCACGGAGTGGATTTCGCGTATCGCCTTCAGTAATATTTTGTGGGCGTTATGTTCGGTTCCGTTTCTGTTCATGGCAGTAACTAAGATGATTATGCTGGGTTCAGGTGCAGGGGGCCCTAATGAACAGATCACACTCAACTGGGCACTGGGTATTTTGGCGCCTTTTACCGTATTTCCGGCAACGGCAGCACTGTTTACCGTTGTTCGCAAATGGGTTATGGGCAATACGGATGTAAGTACATTCCGCACTTTTTTTCAGGGGTATAAAGAGAATTATTTGAAGAGCATGCTAGGAGGGGCGATCTATACCCTGCTGTTCGTCGTTATGTATGTAGATGTGACCGTATACATGACTCAGATGGCCAATTTCAGAATTGTCGGTATATTGATGCTGGTGCTGATGATTATTTTGTTCGTCTCTATGTTTAATTTCTTCTCGATTGTGGTTCACTACCAAATGACCTTCAAAGAAGTGGTAACGAATTCGATACTGCTGACCATCGCCCGGCCGATCCGTGTGTTCTCGACACTTATTGGCTCAGCGGTTCTAGCCTACATAGGTTTGCGGTATACAGTGCTTTATGCCATTTGTATTCCTACACTGATTTCTATGCTGGCCTTCTTTAATTTCTATGCTACCTACAATAAGCTTCAGGAACAGGTGGAGAAGAAGAAGCAAGAGGAAGAGCTTGCGGCGCTTGAGGCAGCTGAGAGAGAAGCGGAAGACGATCTGGATGAAGAAGATGAAGATGAAGAGAACGACAAAAGACCTCAAACGGATTTAACAAAACGATAATAAAAACCGGGATTTATAGGCGAAAACTGTATTCAAGTGTTAAATAAAGCGCATACAGGTTTACATTTTCGTCAAAACGCAATATAATAAGGGTAATTCCTGCGATGTACGTTACGGTTGCTCGTTGTTTTGAACCAATGATAATGTCTTGGGAGATCTATATGAAGCGCAGCTGAAATGCCCTGTCTATACGACTTGGGGAATTCAAAAACGACTTCTGCGGTCACCCACCTGCTCTAGCAGGTTCAGAAGACACTGTAGCCGGACGGCATAGGCGGGTTTTCTACTGTTATTGACAAGGTGCCCTGTTTTCCCGCTTTGTTGCGGATACGGGGCGCCTTTTTGTGTATGAGAGCAATAACCCGAAAGTGAGCTATGCCCTTTTGTTCCGGGGTTAAGAATGTTACACTTAGACTAATGAACTTGGGATTTGAAGAGGGGGAAGTATTTTGTCGTTGAAAAGAACCTTGGTCGGATTATTTCGCAGTCATGACGGAACAAGCGACCGTGCTAAAGACCCGGCTTTAAAGACGCGTTATTACAATCTTTCAAGAGACAAGGCGTGGGATGAAGTATCCTCTACGCTTAAGAAGGTTCCTGGATTCAAAGTGCTTCATGAAGTGCAGTCTGTTGGCGAAATCACCCTGGAAAAAAGGACGGGCTTTGGGCGGACGCTTGATATCACGGTGTCAGTACTGAATACTTCTCCGGTACGCTGTGCCGTTGATATTTATTCGGCATCCAGAGGATCGCTTGGCGATTTGGGTGCCAACTACCGTGTTATTCAGCGCTTATACCAGACACTGGAGAAAAAGCTGGGCAAATATAAAGTGGACTAAGCGTAAACCATGGGAATTTTTCCTGTTCATGGATTGTATACGGTTTCGGGCTTTGCCCGAATAACCTTTCATGTTGGATCATAAACCAAAAGCGGGAGAAGGATGACCTTCTGCCGCTTTTTTTAAAAGATGGGCTATTGCTATATGTGATTTGGTTCTCTTTCCAATTACAGCAGTGCTTTTACGGCAGCTACGGCAGCTTCATAATTCGGATGCTCGGACATTTCAGCCAGGTATTCTACATAAGCCAAGGTATTGTTTTTGTCTACAACAAAGATAGAACGCATGTCCAGGCGGAATTCCTTGATCAGTACACCATAGGCTTGTCCGAAGGATGCCTCTTTGTGGTCAGACAGTGTTACAACGCGGTCAATACCGGCTGCGCCACACCAGCGGGCTTGAGCGAACGGAAGGTCCATGCTGATGGTTAGAATGACCACATCATCACCGAGCTCAGCGGCTTCAGTATTGAAGCGGCGGGTCTGTGCATCGCACACTCCGGTATCCAGAGAAGGTACAACACTGATCAGCTTGATTTTGCCGGAATAATCGCTGAGGGAAGCTTCTTCCAGAAGATTCTTGCCTACCACAAAATCGGGTGCGGTATCTCCGGCTTTTAGCTCAGGCCCTACGAGAGTAATGGGGTTGCCCTTGAATGTGGCTACACCTGTTCTTTCTTGCGTCATATCCTTGTTTCCTCCTTGAATTGCATGATTGGATTCATACTGCCAACATAAATTATAATCTTTTTAGAAGCTGGATGTCCAACGAGGACAAATTATGTTACATAAGGGATGGTGCTATGATATTCATAAGGTACGAGAAATGGAAAGGGTACATCCGTTATTATCCGGTAACCTGTATTCTGATTCTGCTAAATGTGCTTATGTTCATTGTATTGACGGTCAATGGCGGTTCGACCAATCTGGAGACACTTAAGAAGTTTGGAGCGACCTTAAATGCGGGGCCGGAAAAGGATGAAATGTGGCGTTATGTGACAGCAACCTTTTTACATAACGGGTTTGCCCATTTATTCTTCAACTGCTTTGCCCTTCTGATATTTGCCCCCCCGCTTGAGCGCCTGATGGGCTGGTGGCGTTACGCCCTGCTCTATATGGCTGGCGGATACATCGCCAATTATCTGTCCGTTGTTATCAGCAGTCGTTCGGTTGTGGATACAGTGATGGTCTCCGTGGGGGCCTCAGGGGCAATCTATGCTATTTATGGCGCGTTTCTATATATTGCTCTGATACAAAGGGAGATGATGGACGATAGCTCACGCAAGACGCTCTACGGCCTTCTGGTGATGGGGGTCATTATGTCCTTTGCGACTCCGAATGTGAATTGGATGGCCCATCTCAGCGGGCTGGCTGCCGGCTTTTTCCTCTATGGACTCATAATTCGCATCTTTAAAAGAAGCCGACGATAACGGGAGGTGCTCAAGTGGAGCTCAGACAGCTGCAATATTTTCTAAAGGTGGCCCAGAAGGAACATGTAACAAGAGCAGCGGAGGAATTGCATGTCGCCCAGTCCGCAGTCAGCCGCCAGATTCATCAGCTGGAGCAGGAGCTTGGTGTCGATTTGTTCATGCAAAAGGGGCGTAACCTGCAGTTGACCCCGGTGGGGCAGCTCTTTTGCAAAAGAGTGGAGTCTGTGCTTAAGGAACTGGAGCGCTCCGTTGCTGAGGTGCATGAATTTCTGGACCCGGAACGCGGCGAGATCCGGATCGGATTTCCCCACAGTCTGGGAACTCATCTAATACCAACAATCGTTGCTGAATTCCGCAAGCATTATCCTCATGTGAAATTCCGGTTTAAGCAGGGGGCATACCCTTCTCTGATCAAGGATGTAATCTCAGGAGAGGTGGACCTGGCGTTTATCTCGCCTTTCCCGGAGGATGATGGACATGTCGCTGGAGATATTGTCATGACCGAGGAGTTGTTCGCGATTCTTCCTCAGAATCATCCTTTGGCCGGGGAGGAGGTCATCCGTCTTGAACAGCTCCGGGAAGAAAAGTTTGTCCTGTTCAGCCAGGGATACTCCCTGAGGCCCATTGTATGGCAAGCCTGCCTGCAGGCAGGGTTTAAGCCGCAAATCGCTTTTGAGGGCGGAGAAACAGACACGATACGCGGTTTGGTTGCTGCAGGAATGGGAGTAAGCCTCCTGCCGGAGATGGCACTATATCAGACCAATCCGATGCAGCCGGCCCAGGTTCGGATCGTCGACCCGGCTATAACGAGGACGGTAGGGCTTATTCACAGAGCTGATGGAAAACTGCCGCTGGTGGCCCGGTCTTTTCGGACTTTTCTGCTGACCTATTTCAAAAACAGGAATAACAATACCCCGGTAGGCTCTTAGCCTCCGGGGTATTGTTATGAATAAGGTCGATTAGCGGTTAGTCGCGGTTTCCGAGGAACATTGTGATCAAACGCAGGAGTTCGAGTAAGGATACCAGGGCAGCCGCCACATATGTCAAAGCTGCTGCATTCAGTACTTTGGCAACTCCGCGTTCTTCCTCATTACGGATAAAGCCTTGCTCTACCATGACCTGACGTGCCCGGTTGCTTGCATTGAATTCAACAGGCAGCGTTACAAGCTGGAAGGCTACAGCGGCGGAGAAGAAAATGATGCCAAGGCCAATGAGGTTAAAGGAACTGAACAGAAAACCCGCCAGCAGCATAAAGGGTGCGATTCCCGAGGCAAAGTTGACCACCGGGAACATCCGGTGACGCAGCGTAAGCATGGGATAATGGACTTTATGCTGAATTGCATGCCCTACCTCGTGACAGGCCACAGAAATGGCGGCTATGGAGCGCTCATAATACACGGGCTCTGACAAACGGACAACCCTGTGGATAGGGTCATAGTGGTCAGAAAGGGAACCGCGTACGGGCTCAATCGGCACATCTCCCAAGCCATTTGCATCAAGCATGCGACGTGCTGCATCATAACCGGTCATTCCGCTTGTGTTGGCTACCTTGGCCCATTTATTGAAGTTGCCCTTCACACGGAACTGGGCCCATAAAGAGAATAGAAAAGCGACTATTACCAATAGAAACATAAAAGAATTCATATGTCATTCCTCCGAAGTGATTTATTAAGCGGTTTACTTACATTGGCGGCCCCTGTATGAGCAGGAGCTTAATTGCCTCCATGCAGGCAACTCCTTGAGGAAGCAGGGCTGCAAGTGCACGTCTGGCTTGACCAGGCTTCAAACCGCTAATGACGGGCTCCAGTGCCTTTACCTCACGCTCCAGGCGCTGCATTTGAAGCTCAAGCTCGACTAACCGGTCTGAGACGTCATTTTCAGGTGTAGCCTCATTCCACTTGCTCATCATGGTCTTGATCTCGTCCAACGTATATTTCTCTTGCTTTAATTGATTAATACGTTCCAAAGCAACAAGGGTTTCATGGCTGTACAACCGGTAATTTTTATCACTTCTTGATTCCGGTGCAATGAGTCCCAGCTTCGTGTAATAATCAATCGTCCGTTCGCTGGTGTGGGCAGCTTTGGCCAGCTCGCCGATCCGGTAAAGGGTCATATCCCCATGGGTTCTCACCTCGATGAAAGAACTTTAGTTCTTCTGAATTTTAATATGTTCTTTCTATATAATAGAGCATACTTAATGATACCAAAATAAAAACCATACAGTCAAACGTCACACTTACTTTAAGTATATGCTGACAAAGCACGATCAATGCTCGGTTAATGCACTCTTACAGTAAGTATTTTCAATGAATCGGTAAAGGTTGAATTCCCTTGTTTTAAAAAGTAACATAACATGTAATGTATTTCTCGGAAAAGCGTTGAGCTGAAAAAATAAAATTGTTCCATTAAGACATGATTCGATGAAAAAATTAATAAAAATACATATAAATGAATTCAAATATATTGGTTTCCATGTATCCGCTATCATGTTACGTCTCATAAGAAGCTGGGGAATTCTGCGGCTTATCCGAAAGATATAGAGGGGATGCAGTTCGTTGGGGAAAACAGGAGCTTCCATAAATTAAATAAAGCATTCAAAAAAATAGTCTTGTCAATTTACCTGACTTCTGATTATAATGACATTAAGAGTTTCACGCTTTGTTAGAAAATATAACATTGGGGAGTGGGGTAAAGAATGAGAAAAAAGATGATAGTGATGTTTCTGGCCATGATTACATTGATGGCCTATCCGGTTAGCGCATTCGCGGCTAGCGGCCCGACAGCGCCGGATTTGCAAATCGGATTGGATACAGTATTTACTTTCCTGGCCTTCATTCTGGTATTCTTTATGCAAGCGGGATTTGCAATGCTTGAAGCCGGTTCAGTCCGGATGAAGAACGCCGGTCACGTTGCCGGCAAAACGGTACTGACACTTGCAATTGCAAGTTTGTGTTTCTGGGCTATCGGTTTTGGTCTTGGATTTGGTAACGGCAATGGTTTTTTCGGGACTACAGGTTTCCTGTACGGTGGGGATACCCAAGGGGCTTCATTTGATTCCCTCGCCTTCTCCGATGTAACCCTAAATGTTAAGTTCCTCTTCCAAATGGCTTTTGCGGCAGTTTCCTTGGCTATCGTATCCGGTGGTATGGCAGAACGGGCAAAACTTAGCGTATACATTGTTTTCGGGATATTGTTCTCTATCGTGATTTATCCGGTTGTTGCCCACTGGGTATGGGGCGGCGGCTGGTTGTCAGAACTGGGAATGCAGGACTATGCAGGTTCGACAGTTGTCCATCTTACAGGCGCAACGGCTGCAGTAGTAGCAACCATCTTGCTTAAGCCACGTCTTGGCAAGTTTAATAAAGAAGGTAAACCTGTTATCATTCCAGGTCATAATCAGGTATTTACTGTACTTGGTGTAATCATCCTCTGGTTTGGCTGGTTCGGATTCAACCCAGGTAGTGCGTTGTCCCCTATGGGCGGTTTCTTCGGACATGTGGCTTTGACAACTAACATCGCAGCTGCAGCAGGCGGTCTGGCTGCACTAATCGCATCCTGGTTGTACTTTGGAAAATCGGATATTCCGGCAATGCTGAACGGGGTTCTGGCTGCGCTGGTTGCTATCACTGGTGCTTGTGCATATGTAGAGCCTTGGGCTGCTATCCTAATTGGTTTTATCGCTGGAGCATTTACATTCATGACTTCACAGTGGCTGGAGCGTGCTGGACTTGATGATCCTATCTATGCCTTCTCCGTACACGGTATTGCAGGGATGTGGGGGGCAGTTTCCACGGGGTTGTTCGCAGCACCTGATCTGATCACTAAAGGTGCACTTGTAGGTAAGGCTGGTTTGTTCTACGGTGGAGGATTCCACCAGTTGGGAGTCCAGATTCTCGGCGTAGCGGGTACGTTCGTATTCGTAGCTGTAATGTCCTTCATCATCCTGTATGTAATGAAGATGGCTATCGGACTTCGTGTTACTGAGGAAGAAGAATTGATGGGTCTGGATATCAGTGAGCATGGTACTTACGGTTATCCGGAACAAATGAAATTGATCGCAGAATCAGAATCCAAACCCCTTAAATCTTAAATAACTTATCACTTTACTTGTTGGGAGGCGGACCGTGTGGATTCGATGGAGATGGCAGATTGGAACGAAGATAAAAGTTATTTGTCCATCGTAACAGCCGGTTCGCCGCAGGAGCTTAAGGCAAGGCGTACCGCTTGTCAAAAAGTGCTGCTGGAGCAGTTAAACGTTATTCCGATTGAGGAATGGATGTCCCGGGTCAATGATATGCATGACCGGATTGCCGGGACAGCAGTCAACATATGTGAGGCGCAGATGAAGGAGGCGGGCTACGGCCCGCCTCCCTGTGCCTATTCCTTTATTGTATTCGGCAGTGCCGGCAGACAGGAAGCTACAATGTGGAGTGATCAGGATAACGGGCTAATTGTTGAAGGTGAGCCGGATGGACTTAAGAAAAGTTATTTTGAAGCTTTCGGTGTGATGTTATCTAATCTGCTTGAGGAAGTTGGCTATGAGAAATGCGACGGGAAAGTCATGTGCTCCGAATCCTTGTGGCGCAAGACTCTGCCTGAATGGAAACAGCAGCTGGAAGGCTGGATGAACCAGCTTGAGTGGGAGCCGATCCGTTATCTCATTATCGCTTCAGATATGCGCCATGTGGCCGGGAGTATTGCATTGTCTAAGGAGTGGCGTGAAGCCTTCCATGCCGGATTTGTGAATAACATGAAGCTGTCTACCGCTGTGCTTCGCAATACAGTCCGTCATAAGGCAACGCTTAATTTACTGGGGCAGGTACTTACAGAGCGTTTTGGTGATTATGCCGGCGGCTTTGATGTTAAGTATGGTGTCTATATTCCTTTGGTCAATATCGTCAGGCACTTGTCGCTGCTGCATGGTGTGTGGGACAGTTCAACACTGAAGCGGCTGGAGCATCTGGCAGAGCTGGGGAAGTACGAGCATCTGGAAGAAATCCGGCGGGCTTTTTTGACTGCTCTGCGCATGCGTGTGAATACCCCTTTTACAGTTCAGGATGGATTATTATCCAGCAGTGATTATATTGCTGAGAATGATCTGAAGAACAAGCAGTTCATGTCCGCGCTTCGGGAAAGCCTGCTGCTGGTCAGGCGCCTCCACAAGGCCCTGCAGCGTCAGCTACGGTCAGCGGAAAGGAGGCAGTCATGAAGGAGCCGAACAAAGGCGGAGGGTTCTGGAACAACCTGAGACAGGGCGGAATGCCATCCGCCATCGCGTCCATAAGGGGCGGGGAAACGGCACAGCAAACTGCGCAGCAAATGGCCTTTATCAGATCTCTTATGCGTGAGAAGCGGCGCCCTGAAGTACTGCATACCCCGCTCTCTGAATTAGAAACGGTAATCTTTGATCTGGAAACGACAGGATTTTCCCATCAGCATGGTGATGAGATTCTGTCTTTTGGCGCCATTAAGGTCGTAGGGGAAGAAATCAAGGAAGAGGAATGCTTCTATACGCTGGTGAATTGCCAAACCACGATTCCGGAGGATATTACGAAGCTAACCGGGATCTCGGAAGAGATGACTTCCAAAGCACCTTCACTGATCGATGGACTGCATAATTTCATGTCTTTTGTAGGGCAGCGGGTACTGGTCGCGCATGGAAGCAATCATGATAAATCATTTTTGAATGCGGCTCTGTGGAAAACATCAAAGGTTCAGCTAACCCACAGAGTGCTGGATACGATGATGCTGGCCCGCTGGCTGGAACCTCACCGTAGCAACTACACACTGGATGAGCTGCTTGCCATCCATGACATTCCAATCCAGGGCCGTCACCATGCGCTGGAGGATGCCAAAATGACGGCAAAGCTATGGGTAAGCTATATGCGGGAGATTTCACAGAAGAAACAGGTAGAGACTTTAGGGGATCTATACTCCTATCTCAGCAGAGCATGACAGGAGATTGCAGCAGCTTATAGATTAGCTGACCGGAGGGTTTCTGCTGCCGGAGGATTTGAAACCCGTGCAAGCACATAGGTTCCCCGCTCTTCGGACCAGGAGAACCAATCAGATAGATCTGAAATTCTGGCCCTAGTGAAGGCAGTCCTTGAATATCTGCGCTGGACGGCCAAGGTGCGGTATGCGGATGGGAATGAAACAAGCCAACAGGTGCCGGCTCAAGATAAAGTGCTCTAATCCATTCTTTCGGATCAGGGACAAAAGTATGCAGCGGGTCAGGCGCTACGTTGCGGAGAGGCAGATACCTGTCAATGCGCATGCCCCCCGCTGCGGCAGTACCCAGCAGTACACCGCATGCTTCATGCGGATAACAGGACAGCAAGTGCTTCCCCAGCGCCTGCTGTACGGATGTATTCAGCTTAATCGGCTGGATATTTCCCTGGAATGCTGTCACTTGTTCACCCCTCTCTCTTCATTGGATTTCGTCATCGACGGAATCCTCTTTTTTTGTTCTATTTTTTGCAGATCATGACTGGTTTGAAACTATGGACATTGGGGGTACAATAGGAGAAAACCATCTCACTTGCAAAGGACAAACAACTATGAAAGCAATAAACAAACGAAATATAACGGTGCTGGCCGTCATTGTTTTTTTAGTCTTTCTGGCGGTGGAGCGAACCACGAAATCTGAGCCGGAAGCAGTCCCGGCGATTCAGCAAAGCTCTGAACCGGAAAGTGGAATGAATGCCGGGCTGTTGGCCCCGGCGTTTTCCCTCCAGGAAGGCGGTAAAAGCTATGCTGTAGGCGGCTCACGGGATAAAGCAGTGCTGCTGAATTTCTGGGCTTCCTGGTGCGATCCCTGCCAGCAGGAGGCACCGACACTGAATGCATTGGCACTAAAATACAAAAATGTCCTCGATGTATATGGGATCAATGTGACCAGCCAGGATTACAAGCCCAATGCGGAGCGTTTTGTCCGAAAATATATGCTGGCTTTTCCCATTATGTATGACCTGAAGGGCGAGGTATTCGACAAATATAAAGGGATGGTATTCCCTACAAATGTGCTTGTAGACAAAAACGGAGTCATCTCCGAGGTGATCCTGGGGTTTCTATCTCCGGAAGAGCTTGAAAAGAAAATCATCACCCTTACCGGTTCCTGAACAGGCAGCTAGCGGTTAGGTGGCAAAGCCCCTCTGCAATGCGGGATATTCCCGGCTGCGAGGGGCTTTGTCTTGACCGGACCATAAAAATGCTTGGCTCAACTAGTGATTCACGAGTCCTCTGGGCGCCTGGTTTGCTTCGGTTTCATTCTGCAGGGAGATCTGCCCCAGAAGCGCATAGCGCATACTGTCCACCAACGCTTCCCAGCTGGCTTCAATCACATTGCTGGATACCCCGACGGTGCTCCAGGTGTTATTGAAATCCTTGGACTCAATCAGTACACGAACCTTTGCAGCTGTCTGATCCTTCTCGTCAAGCACACGTACCTTGTAGTCTGAGAGATGCATGTCTTTGAGCTGAGGGAAGTAGGTCAGTAGAGCCTTACGCAATGCGTTGTCCAGTGCGTTAACTGGACCGTTACCCTCAGCAGCGGTATAGAGGCTCTCACCGCCGACTCTGAGCTTGACAAAGGCCTCGGAGACAACGGGGTGATCAGCTGTCTTCTCCACAAGCATCTTGAAGGATTCAAAGGTGAACAGTTCGTTTACCTCTCCGGTGGCTTCGCGCAGGAGTAGTTCCAAGGAAGCATCGGCACCTTCGAACTGGTAGCCCTGATGCTCCAGAGTTTTGATTTTGTCGATCACCTTGCGGGCTTGCTCGCTGCTTGGATCCAGGCTGAGGCCCATATCCTGTGCCTTGGACAGAACATTGCTCTGACCCGCAAGCTCGGAGACGAGCACCCGCTGCTTGTTGCCTACCAGCTCGGGGGCGATATGTTCGTAAGTGCGGGAATCCCGCAGGATTGCCGATACATGGATGCCGCCTTTGTGCGCAAATGCAGCATTGCCTACATATGGCTGATTTACAGGCAGATTCACATTGGCAACCTCACTGATAAAGTGGGCGGTATTCGTGAGCTGGGGCAAGGAATCACCAGGGATGCAGGGATACCCCATTTTGAGCTGCAGAGTAGGAATAATCGAGCAGAGGTTGGCGTTTCCGCAGCGTTCGCCGTAACCGTTGATCGTTCCCTGTACCTGCCGCGCACCTGCACTGATGGCGCTGAGTGTATTTGCGACGGCGAGTTCGCAGTCGTTATGGGTATGAATCCCAAGTGAAGCACCAGGGAGCTTAAGGGCCATACCGGAGACCATTTCCTGAATTTCATTCGGAAGTGTTCCGCCATTCGTATCGCACATTACCAGCCAGTCTGCACCGGCTTCACGAGCCGTTGTCAGGACGGCAGAAGCATATTCGGGATTGTTCTTATAACCGTCGAAAAAGTGTTCTGCATCGAAGATGACCTCCAGGCCTTTACGTTTCAGATAGGCAATAGACTCACCGATCATGGCGAGGTTCTCTTCCAGAGTGGTCTGCAGGGCTGTGTGAACATGGAAGTCCCAGGTCTTGCCGACCAGGGTGGCTGCCGGAACACCGGCATTAATCATTCTCTGCAGGTTGTCATCCTGTTCAGTAATGGAATTCTTGCGCCGGGTGCTGCCGAATGCAGTGATTTTGGCATTCAAGTGCAGTTCCTTGACTCTTTTGAAAAACTCAATGTCCTTGTTGTTGCTCCCCGGGATGCCACCTTCAATATAATGAACACCCAGATCATCGAGTTTCTTGGCAATTTTCAGCTTGTCATCCGCCGACAGACTGATGCCTTCACCTTGGGTGCCGTCACGCAACGTCGTATCGAAGATGGAAATGGACTTAGACATGAGAGTCCTCCTAAAAGTTTTGTGAGCAGTACTTCTGAAACGGCTTCATACAACACTCGCTTCATTAGCAGATGCCTTAAGTTTGAGCATTTGATTAGGTTTGGTGGGCCATAATAACATACGTTTTAGGTAAATGAATTTTTATATTATAGCATTTTTACGCGGGAATGTAACAAAGAACTTTACAGGAGCCCTGTGTCCGGTTGACCTTGCGCCGGGAGAAGAGGTATGCTGAATTTGACAATGGAAACCCTGAAGATAAGAAGGTAGATATTGTGCAGAATGTGGATCACTATTATCCGGCAAGCGGCAGAGTTATTCTGCATGTGGATATGAATGCTTTTTACTGCTCTGTGCATGAGGCAGAAGACCCTGAACAATACAAAGGAAAAGCAACGGCCGTTGCAGGCAGTGTAGAGCTCCGCAGGGGGATCATCGTTACCTGTTCCTATGCTGCGCGCAGACTTGGAATTTCAACGGGTATGCAGGTACAGAAGGCACTGCGCATTTGTCCTTCGCTTCATTTAATTAAGCCGGATTTTCATCTCTACCGCAAGTACTCCAACGCTTTTATGCAGATTGCATATAGTTATACTCCACTCCTGGAAGCTGTCTCGATCGATGAATGTTATCTCGATATTACCGGTTCACGTCAATTCGGTACGCCTTTAGATATAGCCGAAGCAATTCAGCGGCGAGTTATGGAGGAGCTTGGGCTGCCATGCTCTATCGGTATTGCCCCGAACAAGCTGCTGGCCAAGATTGCATCCGATCTGAAGAAGCCCAGCGGCATTTCTGTGCTGCGGCTGCGTGATGTGCCGAGTGTTTTGTGGGATAAGCCCTGCAATGAAATGTTCGGTATTGGGGGCAAGACGGCGGAGAAGCTGCGTAAACTTGGAATTTACAGCATCGGTCAACTCGCGGCAGCAGAAGAGCGGATGCTTGTTGAGCATTTTGGAGTGATGGGTGCATGGCTGAAGCGGGCGGGGAATGGAATTGATTACGGCGTTGTGAACCCGGAACGGGAGCAGAGCAAGTCCATCGGGCACACTACAACACTTCCGAGTGATGTTGTCGGATTGGCTGAAGCGCGGCCGATTCTGCTGAATCTGAGCGACCAGGTGGCGAGGCGGCTGCGGAAGCAGGGACTGGTAGCATCAGGGGTGCAGCTCACGATTCGCACGCCGGATATGAAGACGATCACCCGATCACGCCAGCTGGAGACGCCTACGGAGAGCGCCGAGGATATTTATAAGACAGCCTGCGACCAGTTCGCCCGGCACTGGAAAGGTGACAAGCCTGTGCGGCTGCTGGGAGTCACACTGCATGGACTGACCGCCAAGGAGGATTCTGCAATTCAGCTGGATTTGTTCGATTACCAGCGGCAGCCGAAGAAAGAATCGCTTAACCAAACGATGGACATGCTGCGTAACAAGTTCGGCGAGAATGCAGTGCTTACGGCAGGGATGCTCAGCGACAGTCATTCAGCGCGTCTGCGTAACCACAAGGAGCGGGGGACTTCCCTGCAGAAGGACAATCTTCATAAAGTAGACCCTGCTGAGGAGTGAACCGGGCCAACTTCTAACGTCCGATTGGCGTTCCTCATGAACGGTGAAAATGGAAATGTGCTGAAATTTCATTGATATTGTTTTCTATTTATATTAATATGAGAAAAATAACAGGCTACTACAGTAGTCTGTATTGTTCAACGGGAGGCAGAGATAAAATGGCTAAATACACTTGGGTCGAAAAAGATACTTGCATCGCATGTGGTGCTTGTGGCGCGACGGCCCCTGATATTTTTGATTACGATGACGAAGGCCTAGCAGAAGTGATCTACGAAAACGATGGCAACCACGGGGTAACCGCGATTCCTGATGATTTGTTCGATGATCTGCAGGATTCTGCTGACGGATGTCCAACGGACTCCATCAAAATTGCAGACGTGCCTTTTAATAAAGAGGGCTAAAGTCCTACGGGTTATTCGTATCTGCGCAAAAGATAAGGATCAGAGCTAAGGTTCACCTTGCTGCTGATCCTTATTATTCCAGAAAGACATCTTTTTGCCGTTATAAATGCGGCTGGGGATGTCTTTTTTTAATACTTCGGCCGATATAAAATATAAAGATTGATTGAAGTACTTCACAATTCGCGGAGGCCCCGATGAAAAACTCGCAGCATCTCAAAGCATATGTTCAACTGCATCCTGAAAACAAGATGGCATGGTACTTGCTTGGTAAGGAATATTATAAGAACGGCCAGCAGGGGAAGGCCAACTATTGCTTCAACCAGGCGGGTGAAGTATATGAAGCCTTTGAGCATAGTAAGGTACCGGCGGATATGCTCCGTGAATATGAGGAAGGTCTTCTCAGGGAGGGCCGGCAGCGGCGCGAATCCAGGCTGCGGATGCGCCGGACATTCCTTGCGCTGATGCTGTTTCTGCTCGTGGTGATCCCCTCAGCGCTGGCCCCTGTGGCAAGTACGGACGAATCCGGAGAGCCAGCCTCGGCTGCTGTTACCGGTAACCTGAAAGAGCCGGCGGTTGCGGAACCGTCAGAGGATGCAACTGAAACTTCAGCTCAGCCGGCCATGGCTTTTACGGCAGCAGGTGAAGACATGGCCTCGGCGGGCCAGGCATTGGTGAAGATTATGCAGAGCCGGAAGGCTCCTTCCGAAACAGCAGTTCTTGCTATGAAAAAGTCGGGACGCTGGCTGGTCTGGAAGAGTAACCTGCCTCTTGTGGCTACGGTCGAGAAGAACAAGCAAGGGAAGACTGTATACCAGTCTTATGATCCGGCAGCCTGTGCCTGTGTACCGCCGGAAGCTGGCGGGCTGAAGAAGCAGGCAGTAATATGGCAGGATAAGCAGGAAGAGTTGGCGGCACTTTGGAGCGCTATCCGATCTTATCAGAACAGTAAGGGTACGTTGCCAAAATCGTTAAAGGAGCTGGCCAAACCTTTTCCGGGGAATTATCTCGGGGGGACGACGCCGCTCATGAAGCAGGAATTCAGTGCGCTTCGGGGAGCATTAAATTCGCAGATGCCCCAATCCTCAGCAGGTACGGCTTCACCTGTGCCAACGACGGGAGTGGGTGAAGAAGCAGGGAATCTGGGTGCCAAGACTGGTAAAAGCAAAGAGACGCAGCAGCCCTTTTTTAGCAGTCCGCTGAAAATTATCGTGGATAAACAAAATCACCGTCTGGCAGTAACCAGCGGCAGTGTCATTCTGCGGAACTATGAGGTTGGGCTTGGGGGGAACAGGACACCTGAAGGAGAATTTGCGATTACGGATAAGGTGGTCAATCCGAACGGGCATAGCAATGGGGAGTTTGGCAGCCGCGGTATGCAGCTTTCGGACACAAATTATGCCATACACGGCACAAATGAGCCGGACAGTATCGGCAAGGATGAGTCACTGGGCTGTATCCGTATGAAACGCGGGGATGTGGAGGAGCTGTTCGCAATGGTACCGATGGGGACGAAGGTCCAGATTAGTAAAGGGGTTCTGCCTGACGGACTGCTGTTGCCTGAGGAACGTTTCCCTTCCGGCACACCGCTAGATCAGACCAACCCCAACAAAGTCTACCATTGGCTGAATTAGTTTCCTGCAACAATAAATAGAACAACAATTAGAAGAACCAGCAGCACCAGACTAACACTGATCCATAGTATGGCTTTGCGGTTGACTTCTTCTTTTTTTTGCTGCAGTGTTGGAGGTTTGCGTTTTGTAGACATATTGGCCATCCTTCTTTCTCTATTTATCATTGATTACCCTTACATTGTAATGCGTTTACAACAAAATTACTATACTCTGCATTTCGTACGGAAACTCCGCCCGGTAAAAAACTTTTCTTTTCCCCCGGAAACAGCTAAAATTAAGAAGAAACCTACAGAATCGGGGAGTCACCTGACCTACTTAAGGATTCCCTTTGAAGGAGCGAGAACGGTGCTGTATCGACATTTAGGCAAACCTATTTTTTTTAAAATGGACCCGGAGAAAGCGCACCATCTCGTCATTAGCGGACTGAACAAATCAGATCTGGTGCCCGGTGGCAATAGCGCGATGCGTCTTATGTACGGCGTTCCCGAGACCGCCGATCTTGCAGTGGATTTATTCGGCCAGCATTTCCCGACTCCAGTGGGACTTGCGGCAGGATTGGATAAGAATGCTGAGGCTGTGGGAGGATTTTCTTCCATTGGCTTTGGATTTATGGAAGTGGGCACGGTAACACCGAAAGGACAGCCTGGAAACGACAGTCCGCGGTTATTCCGGCTGCTGCCTGACGAAGCGCTGATCAACCGTATGGGCTTCAACAATGAAGGTGCTGATGCGATGGCACGACGGCTCAAGGCGCTGGGGAAACGAAGAATTCCGGTCGCGGTGAATATCGGGCGTAACAAAACAACGCCTAATGAGTCGGCACATGAGGATTACCGCCAGTGTATCCGTACGCTATATCGGTACGGTGATTTTTTTGTGGTCAATATCAGCTCGCCGAATACGCCGGACCTGCGCAGTCTTCAGCATGGCAGCGAGCTGTCTAATCTTCTTGCCCAGGTTAAGGATGAAATGGAGCTTCAGCACAAACAGAGCGGCATTTCCAAAAGCCTGCTGGTCAAGATCGCGCCAGATGTCAGCGACGGCGAACTGGAATATATGGTACATACAATCGCTGACGCCGGAATGGACGGTGTGATTGCCACCAACACCACACTCAGCCGGGAAGGGCTTAAGAGTGACAAGGCAGGAGAGACAGGTGGCCTCAGCGGCAAGCCGCTGCGTGACCGCTCCACGGAAATTATCAGCAGGATTTACCGCCAGACAGGAGGTAAGCTGCCGATCATTGGTTCGGGCGGTATTTTTACCGGCCAGGACGCATATGACAAGATCCGGGCAGGCGCGAGTCTGGTCGAAATTTATACAGCTCTCATCTATGAAGGACCGGAGGTTAACCGCAGAGTGCATGCCGGATTACGGAAGCTGCTGCGGCAGGACGGATTCTCTCATATCCTAGAAGCAGTGGGCGCTGATCATCACTGAAGGATGAATGGACAGGAGGACGAAGGCGATGGACGTCAGGGACTGGGGAACATTTTTACTTCCATATGAACAAACTGTGGAGGAATTGAAGGTTAAATTCAAAACAATGCGTTCGGAGCTCAAGAAAAGAGAAGAGTATACACCGATCGAGTTCGTAACCGGGCGCGTCAAGCGGCTGTCAAGTATACTGGAGAAAGCCAAACGCTTAAATGTAAAGATGGAGGATTTGGAAACAGGGATTGAGGATATTGCCGGCATTCGCATCATGTGCCAGTTCGTGGAGGATATCCGCAGAGTGGCCGAATATATCCGCGCCCGCAAGGATCTTGAGGTTCTTTACGAGAAGGATTACATCACGAACTATAAGGAAAGCGGCTACCGCAGTTTCCATATGATCATTAAATATCCGGTGCAGACAGCCCTGGGGCAAAAGATCGTGCTCGCCGAGATTCAGATCCGCACGCTCGCTATGAACTTCTGGGCAACCATTGAGCATTCCCTGAATTACAAATACCGGGAAAGCCTGCCTGATGAAATGCGGCTGCGCCTGAAGACGGCTGCGGAAGCCGCGTCTATACTGGACAGTGAAATGTCCAGTATCCGTGAAGAAATTCTGGAGGCGCAGAAAACCTTCGAGGAAAATTCGAATACAACGACCCAGCTTCTGAAAGCCATACATCAGTTGTACTTCTACCATCTGGTAAATGAAGCCATTGAAAGCCAGGAACGTTTCAATCAGATCTGGCAGGCGCAGGATATGGAAGCGATGAAGGACCTGCTGGAACATGTGCGCGAGCTGTTGTCGAATGCCAAAAAGGACAGTCTGCCGGATGGCTTATGAACCGCTGTACCTGGCTTTCCTGGTCTACTTCAACCGGGACAGGGATTATTTTGAATGTCATGAGGTTCTTGAAGAGCTCTGGCTGGCCAGGGAACGTGATCCGCTGTACAAGGCTCTGCTGCAGACTGCAGTAGGACTGTATCATTTCCGGAACAACAATGTGCGCGGCGGCTTAATGATGCTGAACCGGTCGCATGAGGTGCTCCAGCAGTATCCTGGGGATACCCTGGGAATCAATCTTACGAAGCTGGTCCGTGAAGTTGAAGATTATGCCCGTATGCTGGACTCTTATGCGGACCAGCCGTTTGAATATTATGATCTCACGATTGAGCTGATTGACCCGATTCTGGTAGAAGAAGTGACCGCTGCAGGTAAAGAGATTGTACCCAATCATCCACAGCGCCGTGGTCCTCAGAGACCATTAACTTCCTACCGCGCGAACAGGGAATTCTGAATAGCAAGACTACCACAGGAGCACCCGCAGGGGTGTTCCTTGATTATTGGAGGACGGCATCATGGCAGTGCAATTGCCCGGCACTTTTATGCAGCGCATGAAGGAAATGCTGGGACCGGAGTATGAGCAATTTGCAGAGTCGTACAAGGAGACTCCTTATGGCGGCATTCGTGCCAACACATTAAAAATATCGGTGGAGGAACTGCGCACTCTCTCTCCCTTTAAACTTGCTCCAATTCCCTGGTGCCCAGCCGGGTTCTATACAGAAGAAGGGGCGAGACCCGGCAAACATCCGTATTACCATGCGGGACTGTACTATATTCAGGAGCCAAGTGCGATGGCTCCGGTAGAGCTGCTCGGCGTACAACCAGGCGATTATGTGCTTGATTTATGTGCCGCGCCAGGAGGTAAATCTACGCAGATTGCGGCCAAGCTGAAGGGTGAAGGGCTTCTCATCAGCAACGATCTCCACCCGGAGCGGACCAAGGCCCTGGCTAAGAACCTGGAGCTGTACGGTGTCCGCAACGGAATCGTATTGAATGAAAGTCCGGAACGGATTGCTGCGGCTTTTCCTGTTTTTTTTGACCGTATTCTGATCGATGCGCCTTGCTCGGGTGAAGGCATGTTCCGCAAGGATGAAGATATGGTCAAGCAGTGGGAGCCTGAAACGCCGTTGAAGTATGCTGCTATGCAGAGGGACATTCTGAATTCAGCCGTAAAAGCGCTGAAGCCGGGGGGAACCGTGGTGTATTCCACATGTACCTTTGCCACGGAGGAGAACGAAGGTACGATCAGTGAGTTTTTGGATACTCATCCTGAGTTTTCGCTTGTTACTGTAGGCGGAACAGGTTCCTTTGCACCTGGACTTCAAGGGTTGTCCGGAGCTGCCCGGCTGTGGCCGCATAAGGTCAAGGGCGAGGGGCATTTTATGGCTGTACTGCGCCATGACGGAAGTCCCCGTTCTCCAGAGGAGACTGCATCCGATCCGGGACAGGCTGTTGCGGAAAGAACACTTTCCGTCTCTTCGCGGAACAATGGAGTCAAGGGTGAGGCCACTGCCAGAGCTGGTTCTGCCCGACAGGTAAGCGGACGGGGTGGCAAAGGGGGGCGAACCTCCGGCAAGTCCGGCGGTACTTCGCCTGGACGCCAGTCTGAAGGCGGGGGAGAAGAGGCCGCAAGAGCTGCGTATTCCCTATTTACCGAAGACCAGCTAGGCTGGCAGCCATCCGGATTTCCGGTGCTGTTCGGTGACCATTTGTATCTCTCACCGCTGCCCAAGGCTGCACTTAACGGCCTAAAGACGATTCGTCCCGGCTGGTATGCGGGTCATATCCGCAGCGGCAGATTTATTCCCGGACATCCGCTCGCTACCGCTCTGCATCCCGCCGAAAGTATCCGCAGCCTCTCATTATCCAGTGGGAGCGGTGAAGCGGTCTCCTATCTGAAAGGGGAAACATTGTCTATCCCCGAGGAACGCTTAACGGTAGGGCCTGGCAATTCCGCCAAAGGTTACGTGCTTGTCTGTGTCGACGGGTACAGCGCTGGCTGGGGGAAATGGCAGGACGGTATGCTGAAGAATGAATATCCCGCAGGCTGGAGGTGGACGTAAAGGATGAGTGCATCAGGAAATGCTGCAAAAAAACAGCGGATTGATAAAGTGTTGTCCCATATGGGCAAAGGTTCACGCAGTGATATCCGCAAACAGGCGAAGCAAGGGCTGATTACCGTGAATGGCGCCGTTATTAAGGATAGCGGTTATCATGTTGATCCCTACACGGACAGAATCCAGGTGAGTGGAGAGCCTGTAATTTACCGTGAATTCATCTATCTGATGATGAATAAGCCGCCTGGCGTATTGTCAGCCACAGAAGACAAACGGGACCGGACAGTGCTGGATCTGCTTAAGCAGGAATATGCACAGTTTGAGCCTTTTCCGGTCGGAAGACTGGATAAGGATACGGTAGGGTTGCTGCTGCTGACCAATGATGGGCAACTGGCCCATGAGCTGCTCTCGCCCCGCAAGCATGTCCCGAAAACCTATGAGGCTACGGTAGAGGGTGAGGTGGATGCTGCAGATGTGGCAGCTTTTGCCGCAGGTGTTGAGCTTGAGGACGGCTATTTGACTTTGCCTGCACAGCTTACCATTCTGGGAAGGGAACGCGGAAGCAAAACCCTCTCCCAAATTTCACTGACCATTACAGAGGGGAAGTTTCATCAGGTGAAGCGGATGTTTCTGGCGGTAGGCAAAAAGGTGATTTTCTTGAAGCGGGTCTCCATGGGCGGGCTGAAGCTGGATGAGCAACTGGCACCCGGGGCTTGCCGGGAGTTGACTGCTGAAGAACTGGCGCTGCTTGGCGGCGGGGAAGCGGAAACTTAAGGGAATCAGTGGAGGTTTTATCCACGGTTGATTAAATTAACAGTCCCTGTTAACGGATGTAATATACAATGGTTAGATACAGATAAAGACGAACAAGGATGGTGGGGTATGAAATACAAGCTGATTGCGCTGGATGTAGACGGCACGCTCCTGAATGACGATCACCAGTTGAGCTCTGAAAATAAGGAGGCTATCGCTGAAGTGACAAGGGAGGGCGGGCTGATTGTCCTATGTACAGGGCGCAGCCCGCAGAATTCGATTCCTTTAATGGAAGAGATGGGACTGGCCGGGTATGTCCTGGGACATAATGGAGCGGCGACGGTGCGTGTAGAAGACCGCGAGGTACTGCATATCTATGGACTGGATGCCCGCGGTCTGGACCCGTATATAGAGTACTGCCGTGCCCATAATATTCATTATGATGTGAATACTGCCTTTGACATGTATGTAGATAATGTCGCTAATCTGACCTCGGAAGCTAATCATATGTATGAGCATTTTCGGGTGACACCAGCGACGCTCCCGGCCTGGGAGGATTTTCGCGAACCGGTTGTCAAGTTTACGGTCTTCACCAAAGCGGATATTCTAGATGAAGCTCAGCGGGAATGGAGCACTTGGACGCAGCAGTATAACATTGTGCGCAGCGGGGAGTTTTTCGTAGATTTAATGCATCCGGAAGCCTCCAAGGGCAATGCGTTAATGAATCTGGCTATACATCTGGGTATCGCTCAAGAGGATGTTTTGTCCATCGGGAATTATTATAATGATATTTCCATGCTTACATACGCCGGACTTGGTATTGCCATGGATAACTCACCGCTTGAGGTTAAGGCGGCTGCAGATGTAATTACGGGAACCAATAATAATAATGGCGTGCGCGATGCACTTGTGAAGTACTGCTTGTCATGAGACTCTTGATCAAGCCTCTTTAAATTTGATATGAAGCGAAAAAAACCGATGGTGCATGTACCGTCGGTTTTTTTTGTTCAAAATATTTTCTTTAATTCCATATTGTGACAGACTTCGACATTATTAAAATGATATTGTGTATTTATATTCAATAAAAACGTTTTTATTGTTTTATGATTTATAATTCTTTAATATAAAACGTCATTAGTCAGATAGCTTGGTAAATGTAATCGATTTCATATTGGACTTATCGTAAACTTCATTTTGAACAGGAGAACTAATATGAACGAACTATCGCACGAAGAATTGTTTTTACTGCATTTGGCGAAGTATCACTTTGAATTAACATCATTTGACTGCGAAGAATTCATTGAACAGATGGATTGGGATCGTTTATTTACAGTATGTGTACGGCATAAGCTATTCACACTTCTCTATAAAGCAATGGAGCGATATATACCGGATGAGAAAAAGGAGCCATTTGCGAAGCGGTTTTCTTATAAAGCCATGTTCAAGAATCGTTTATTAAGCGAACTTAAACAAATTATTGAAATAACACAGCAAAGAGAGATTAAATATACCTATTTAAAGGGATTTGTCATCTCCAATTTACTTTATGATGATTTGAATGCCAGGGACAGTAATGATATAGATATTGTTGTTGATGAAAACGATTTTCTGGCATTCTCAGAACTGTTGAGGGATGTTAAATTTGAACGAACTTTATATAGCGACAGTTTATATGCTGTTGAAACTTTGGTCAAAAATTCATCAAATCAAGGTATCTTTCATGAATATTGGTATCTGAAACAGGTGGGGGAAATAAAAATAGCTGTTGAACTAAAAAGCAATACTAGCGCCATTCCCAGAAAACATATTAAAGAGTTCTGTGAAAAAAACGAGGTTTATATTGTCGAAGGAGTAAAAATAGTATCAAACGATATGCTACATACCTTCTTGCATTTATGTGCGAATGCCTACAGTGATTCGGAAGAGCGAGTCGGCGTGGAGAGAGGCTTCAGATTGAGAGATTATGTTGATATCTACAGCTATCTTAATAAATACCAAACCCGAATGGATTGGAACTTAATAGCAGAGTTAAGCAATAAATATGAAATGCTACACAAAATATTTTGTGTTTTGAATAATTTGAATTCCTTATTTGATTGCATACCCACAAATATCATTGAGATCTTTAACACGGTTAATAATACTTACAACTACCAAGGATATGAAACAGGCTCCGTCGTTGCTTGGAAAACTTCATTCTCCCATCGGATGTTTAATTATAATGATAGAATTCTTGAGTATCGGGGATTATGTCTAGAACGCTGGTTCAGCCCGATGAATGTTAATTTCAACAAACCTGTAAAAATTTTAAATAGGAAAGATTCTGTATTACCTAGGAATTTCCGGAAATGCTTTGGTTATCGAGATCATAACCTGCAGTATGCATACAGATATGAATACGATGCTGAAAATCTGTACCTGATTATCCAATCGACTTGGCCTGAGAAATACCATCTGTCGTTTTACTTTTATACAAATTCGTTAGATTTATGCGGACCATCAGCTAATTTTAATATTAGAGAAATTTTGTTTAAGGTATTCAACGACAAAATAGAAATTGAATTGGATACTAAACCTATCAAGCGAATTCAGCTTGAAGAAGTACAAAGAAGTCAGACAGAGGTCGAAGTCACAATTCCATTAGAAGAAGTCTTGAGTGCTGATACAAGCTGCAAATACGGATATTATTCAGTGTTGTGGGAAGATTACGGCGAGCGCTTATTGCCGGTTAATATGGGAGGCTACGGAAACGAAGATGATCCTGAAGAAGTGGATAATTTAGGTATTCTTGCATTTACATAATGAAGGAGTGTGTCATATATCAGTGATTAACAATAACGATACATCTATTTTGTTGCTGAAAGATCAGATTATAGATGAAGTTCTACTGTGTTTAAGGATATATGAACCTATAATTGATGCTGTTTATCAGATCGGCAGCAATTCATATGGCGAATTTCTTCCTTCGTGGAGTGATATTGATTTTCTGGTTTTCTTGCCTGCAAGAAATATGAAATGTCTGGAAAATATTAATCAATTGATCAGAGATGTCAATCAGAAATATAGAGGGCGGCTTGCCGGAAGCGGGGATTCGGTTATTGATATCGGAATTGTCTTTAAAGATGAGACTGCGTCACTTGTTCAAAGCGAGTATATGTATTTTGATAATTCAGCTGTAATCAGGGCTCTATTTGAAACCAGGCAACATGGGAAACTGTTGTCCGGAAATAATCAATCTAAATGGATAGAAGCTACACTAAGATTTATATCGCCAAATAGCCTGATCCGTGCATTCGTTCACTCCACACTTGAACGTATACAACTTTATCATGACGTTGCCGACAATGCTGAAATTTGTGATCTTGGCACTCTAGAGAAATATGCACCTCACCAAAAATATAAAGTAATACCGATGTTATACATTTCTATTTGCAGAGCCGTCTTGTTTGTACAGCAGCATCTTTTCGTAACGAAAAAAGACGCGTTTCAACAGTATCAAAGCTTTTTCACTGATTTTCTAGAGGAATTCAGAAGTGCCTTTCAACTTCGCAACGACTGGATGCCAAAGAAACAAACAAAGGAATTGGCTGTTCTTGCAGAAAAACTACCAAAGGTCATACAATGGTTTCTTGGAAAAGTTAATGATCCGGTAGGACTGCAAAGTATGATTTTTTTGAGGGGCAGAAAAAGATGGCATTACAGAGGTGAAGAACACCAAAGAATAAAAACGTTTTTAAAGGGGTTTCGCCTAGATTCTTTTTTAGATGAGCTTGATCAGTACTTAAGTTTGCAGGATGGCTACGAAATAACCTTTGCCCAGACAACCTCTGAAATTGTGGGTTTTGTAGGGTATAGGATGTTACCTGATGAGAAGCTTCTACAAATTACCCATTTGTATGCTTTAAACGATTCTATTCAGTCTGTCCTCTTAAATTATGTGAGTCGCAGAGGTATGGAGAAAAATATTCTATACCTGGAAAACACGATAACAATAAGTCCTAAAGATTTTTAAAGGAGGGGAATCATGAAGTCTTCAATCCAAGCTGTATTTATTGATAGAGACGGAACGATGGGAGGCACAGGTCATTTTATTCATCCGAAGCATTTTACTCTTTTCCCTTATACTTTGGGATCAGTCCAAAAACTCAAACTGCATGACATCATGGTGTTTGCTTTTACCAATCAATACCGTATTTCCAAAGGTGAAGCAACAACAGAAGAATTTATGGAACAGTTTTCCTCCTTTGGTTTCGATGATGCTTTTATATGTCCCCATGAAGCAACTGATAACTGTTTGTGCAGAAAACCTAAACCGGGTTTATTACTAAAAGCTGCTGAAAAATATAATCTGGATTTGGAAAAATGTGCGGTTATTGGCGACGTTGGTGATACAGATATGTTGGCTGCCTATGCGGTGAATGCGTTAAAAATATTAGTCAGAACCGGTTGGGGGAACGAAGCTTTAGGGAGATATAGGGATAATTGGATTGAAACCAGTCCTGATTATATTGCTGATAACCTGCAGGATGCGGTGAATTGGCTGATCTGTAAATGAAATTAATGTTAAGGAGTGATAGGTATACTATATGTTTTCTGTAATGAAAAAGAGTATTTCCCTTATTAGACTATATTGTTTTGATACATTGCTGCTTTTTATATTTAAGCATTGCTCTAGTGCTGTCAAGCCAAATAAAGCGATTGCCAAAACGCCACTACTCATTGTCCGATTAGATGCATTGGGAGATACAGTTCTTTGGTTGGATGCCTTCAATTCCTTGATTGAACGATATCCAGCCGAGGAATACGAGTACATCCTGATCTGCAATGAATATTGTTCAGAATTATTTACTAATCATCGACTTCTATCCCGAATTATTCCTGTAAACCGCTCCAAATTTGTGCATCATCTATCATACAGAATAAAAATTTTTAAAAGCATATTTGCTTTTGAATCTGCCATCTTATTGAATCCTATGTATTCAAGAGAGTTTCTGTACAGCGATGCCGTGGTGCGATTTTCTAGGGCGGCCGTCAAAATCGGATTCTGCGGAGACTTAAATAATATCAGCAGCATGGAGCGGAAAATAAGCAATAAATGGTACACGCATTTAATAGAGTCAAGAATAGAAACTATGATGGAATTAGACCGAAATGCGGAATTCAACCACTTTATTGGTCTTCCTTCATTTACATCTGGTATTCCTGAATGGCCCTTACCTATTACTAGGCACAAACTATTGCAAAATCCATATTATATTATTTTTCCGGGTTCAAGTAGAGACATCAAGAAATGGCCGACTTCTTCTTTTGCCGAAATAACAAATCTGATCTATCAGAAAACCGGTATGACAGGTCTTATCTGTGGGGGCGATGAAGAGAAACATCTCGCCGGCCAAATCATGAAGAGAAGTACTTCACCGCTAATCGATAAAATGGGACAAACCTCACTAGAGCAAGTTGCAGATCTTATCTCCAGTTGCAGTTTTCTTGTTACTAATGATTCAAGTGCTGTACATATTGCTGTAAGTTTGAACATTCCTTCCATATGTATTGTAGGTGGTTTTCATCCAGCGAGATTTTTGCCTTATCCTGATAAATTTATCAATAGTAGATTGCCGATCGTTGTTCAGAAGAAATGGGAGTGCTTTGGGTGCAACTGGTCCTGCATTTATCCTACCGCATCAGATGCTCCAGCTGCCTGCATTAAGGAGATCACGGTAAAGGAGGTGTGGGATCAAATCAAGTCCATTATTTAACTAGGAGGGTAATTATGATCCAGGAACTAATCAATGAGCACAACAAAATGATCAATCGGTTGGACACTCAACTGATTAGTCAAATCCAGCTTGTAATCGACTTTACTCTAATGGCCCTGCGGCAAAATGGATCCGTATACTTAATTGGCAACGGCGGCAGTGCAGCAGATTGTCAGCATTTAGCAGCAGAGCTGGTAGGTAGATTCCGAATCAATAGAGGTGCGCTTTCCGCTCATGCGCTGACGACGGATACTTCAATTATGACAGCGCTCGGGAATGATTACGGATATGAGGAAGTGTTTGCAAGACAAATTAAAGGATTTGTTCATAAAAGTGATATTGTATACGCTTTCTCGACCTCTGGCGACAGCAAGAATATTGTTCGTGGAGTTCAGGCAGCCCGAGAAATAGGTGCAATCATTATAGGGTTTACCGGGAAAACAGGTGGAATGATGAATGAATTCTGCGATGTATGTATCCAGGTGCCAACCACAAATACTGCTAGAATTCAGGAGGCACACATCATGATAGGGCATATTATATGTGAAATAGTGGAGAAAAGTTATTTTGAGGAACCTGTATGTTGAGAGCAGATGGGTTCGATGAATTACTAGGCAACTTGGAATTACCAGCTATAATCTGTCTTTTAAGTGAAGAAGCCAAGGGGCTTTATTACAACTCAGAGTTTGGGAAGAGAACCATGCCTGAAAAAACGAAAGATATTCATCAATGTTTGCATACCACTGGGCATGGTAGCGAAAAGTCTTATTTATTGTTTATAGACTATATGGACGGATTTGATCTGCCGCTTTATCTTTCTTCACCGCAAGCTGTTAGAGACCAAATTAAGATAGAAAACAGGGAAGAGGGCTCTTATTTTTGGCAGGAGGGCATATTTTGGGCGCTGCTTCGAAATAAACGAGTTTATATGCAAGCTAATAGGAACATTGAGCTTAGGCCGATTATTCAGAAATTCCTAAAGCTGATGAATTGAGGAGGTGAGTAGGGTGAAAGAGTTGCTCCGCCAGTTATATGGGGTGAAGTATACAGATGTGAAGCTGCACAGCCAAAGGCATTTCAATGATATCTTTCAGTTTCAGATTAACGGTTGCCCAAAAGTAATCAAAATGTCTAGAAATAGATTCTTAAAGGAAGAACAAATTGGATCAGACAGCTTACATAAGGAAGCGCATATTCTTAGAAAATTAGAGGCAACAGATCTTCCTGTTCCAAAGGTAGAGTGTGTGGGGTATCTGGGTAACCAAGAGTATTTAATCATGCAACAAATGAAAGGTGTTCCCATTGGATCTGTATTCTGGGATATCGAGCCGAGCCAAAGAGCTAGACTTATTACCGAATTGCTTCAATATCTAAAGCAGGTGCATTCAATGAAAGTAGTGGATTTTTTCCCGGATGAAAAAAAATCGGTTGCCGATTCCTTGCTTGCCAAACTACATGAGTATCAATATGAAAGGCCGAATTCCTCCTACCGAAAAGCAATAAATTATCTTATCCATTCTATGTCATGTGTTTTTCCAAATCCCTATGAACCGGATTCACTGCTCCATAGTGACCTGGGACCACAGGCGAACAATATATTAGTCGAGAAACATAAAGGTAATTGGTTTATTAGTGCAATATTGGATTGGGAGCGTTGCCGGTTTGGAGATCCCGTTGAAGAATTATGCAGGCTTGAATTTGAGCTAGCAAAATCATGGATGCATCAATCGTTATGTTCTACACCATACGTCCTTAACGACTTATTAAATCTGGATTTGCTGAAGGAGTATGCCTTCGTCAATGTCTCGGAGGATATTCTGGACTGGTATCGTCAGTATACAACGATCTTGCCTACCCGATGGTATCTCAAATCCTACAAAAACTATTGATGGATGGTGATTAATTTTATGAAGGAGCATAGGATAAAAGCTTTGCTGTTCGATTGTGATGGGACGTTAGCAGATACAATTATGGCTCATGAAAAGGCCTATCAAAAAGTGTTCAAGCAAAATAGTTTAGCTTTTGATAAAAATTTATATTATAGAATGTTTAGCTGTGGCTCTTTGAGCATGCTTAAGGATATGACAGGAGACAAATATGATACAAAGGTCCTGCGGGAACTGATTAAACAAAAAAACACTATAATAACTGAATATCTAGACAGGTATATGGTACCTAATTTTATGCTTGTGCAAAAAATCAAAGAGTCCTTTTACGGCCATTTCAACCTTGGAGTAGTTTCGAATTCCTCAAAAATTTCTGTATCACATATTATAGAGCGCCTTGGCTGCCGTAATGTGTTTGACGTGATATTAACGAAAGAAGATGTCGTGTACCTCAAGCCGCATCCTGAAATCTACTTGCGGGCCAGCAGACTATTGAAGGTTAAGCCACCTGAATGTCGGGTGTTTGAGGATTCGTTGGTTGGAATTGAGGCAGCTTCAAAGGCCGAAATGAAGACAGTCAAAATAAACATAAAAAAATGCAACAAAAAGCATAGAGCTTGCAATGATCAAATCTTAATGATGAATATCAACTAAGTGAAGACGGAGGCTTGCATGGAGATTTATGAACGTATCTGGGGAGGACTGTCTTCGTTGGCTTGTGGTGATGCACTTGGCGTGCTTGCGGTTGGCTATAACCCGGCTGAACTTATAAATACATACGGAGCAGTTCCACGTAGGCTGGTTACGCCTATTCCTTCAAGTCCATCCCGGACCAAGTGGAATTATGGTGAAGTCACGGACGATACTTATCAAACAATTGTGATTGCAGAGAATCTTGTCTGTTACCATCGAATTAATAAAAAAGAATTGGTTAAGGCATTTATCTGCCTGCCCGATAAATATGCCAAAATCGAATCTTCGACCGGAAGATTGAAGAAGGATCCCAATCCTTATAAGAGGCGCTTTTCAGTTAATTCTGGAGCAGCTATGAGGATTTCTCCACTAGGTATAGCTTTTTCCATAAAAAATGAGGTGAGACTTGTCTCTGAGGTTCTGAAAGCGACGCAAATTACCCACAACAGTAAATCCGCCTTAGCTGGAGCTGCGGCGATAGCCTTTGCCGCCAGCGCTCTTCTGGATGGGTGCGCATGCGATCAGGTTATTGAACAATCTATAAAAGGCGCATGGTTAATGAGAGGTTATGGCGATTGTGATGGATTGCCAGCAGTATACCAGGAAATAGAAACCGCATGCAATTTAGGTTACGAAAAATATCGGGAAAAGGCAGGTGAAGGAGATTTATTCGGAGGCTTAACTGTCCAAGCAGTCCCGTTTGCTCTTGCGCTGGCTTCTGCATTATGGAACGCGGAAGCTGCAATTTGCAAGGCAGTCGAAATGGGAGGTGATACAGATACTATAGCTTCAATTACGGGTTTATTGTGCGGAATCTGTAATCCACGAAGCACACCCAGCCATATTCTAAAAGTCATTTCGGAAAAGGATACACTGCACAGGCTAGCCGTGGGTTTAGCTGATATCAGATGTTAACTAAGATTGAATGGAGATAGATCCATGCGAAGAATAGACAAACCGGTTTTGCCGCTAAAATCGAATATTGATTCCCAACAAGGTACTATTCTGGTCATTGGGGATATTATCTTGGATCAATATTGTCTTGGTGATGTTGAAAGAATTTCACCTGAAGCCCCTGTGCCTGTGTTCAACTGGCAGAGTGAATTCTATTGTTTGGGGGGGGCCTCAAATGTCGCCTGTAATGTCAGATCCCTTGGGTGGAAGGTGAAAATAGGTGGTTTTGTAGGTAATGATGATGATGGCAAACAGGTAAGGAGATTATTGCATTCACATGAAATTGATGGCATCGGTGTGAAAAATTCTTTGCAAACTATAAAAAAAACGAGAGTTGTATCAAGAGGAAATCAGTTAATCAGGATAGACTACGAGAATAGTTCACTTAAGGCACAATATAACCACGATGAACTCCTTGAGTGGTTCAATGGTGAGTTAAGTGGAAATATCAAGGCGGTCATTATCTCCGATTACAATAAAGGAGCATGCGCCAACTTTCTTTGTCAGGAAATGATCCTGGAATGTACCAGGAAGAATATCCCGATAATCGTTGATCCTAAAGAAAAATATTGGGAAAAGTATCGTGGGGCCACTTTTCTTACGCCAAATCATAAAGAGTTCCTCCAAATTGCAGGAATTTCAGGAAATGATGAACAGGAGATCAGAAATAAAGGCATGGAACTACGAAATCAATTGAACGTAGATCATCTGCTTATTACTCGTGCCGAAAAAGGCGTATGCCTGATAAATGAAGAAGGGACAAAAGAATATCGGTCCTACGCTAATCAAACCCGGAATGTGACCGGGGCAGGAGATTCGTTGGTTGCAGCATTGGCAGTAGCCGTTGCCGAAGGAAGTGGAATCGAGCATGCAGTGTACTACGCCAATATTGCAGGAGGTCTTTCAGTAGAAAAGGACGGAACCAGTAGCGTTAACAAAGCCGAAATAAGAAAAAGGATAGCTGAGATAGAAAGTGAATTAAATGATTTTCGGGCAAAAATAGCAAGCCTTGATGAAGCAGCAGAACTAGTGGGGAAATGGAAAGCAGACAGCGAAAAAATCATCTTTACTAACGGATGTTTTGATTTGCTTCATTATGGGCATATTCACTTGCTGAAGCAAGCCAGAAAATTTGGGGACCGTTTGATCGTAGGGATCAATTCGGATAAATCCGTAAAATTTTTGAAGGGAAAGAAGCGGCCTATCATTAAGGAAAAGGATCGCTTGAGAATCATTGCATCCTTCGATTTTGTGGATTGTGTCATTATATTCGATGAACCGACACCATTAAATCTTATACATGAGCTGCAGCCTGATGTAATCGTAAAAGGCGGGGATTATGACAATGCCAATGTGGTGGGCAAAGAGATAGTTAACGACGTCGTTATCGTTCCTCTGATCGAGAAATATTCAACGTCTTCCATAATTTCTAACATACTCTTCAATTATAGTTCAGAGGAGCTGATATAAATATATGATTATCGTTACCGGCGGTGCTGGTTTTATTGGAAGCAACCTGGTGAGAAGGTTGAATCAACTTGGAGAGGATAATGTGATTATTGCAGATCGTGTTTCCCCTCATACCTTGGGAAATCTGAAGGGTCTTAGATACAACATGATATTGTCTCCGGATGAATTGCAAGAACGTATGGCGGACCCATTCTTTGCCTCGGAGGTGGACTTTATTTTTCATGAAGGTGCCTGTTCGGATACGATGGAGACTGACAGTGACTATCTGTATGCAAATAACTTTTTGTACAGCAAGAAATTGTTGGACCTAAGCCTAAAGAACAGAATTCCTTTTGTATACGCTTCATCGGCTTCAATATATGGCCAGGGTACGGGTGGTTTTGTCGAAGATTGTTCCAAATGTAAGAAACCGATGAATTTGTACGCGCATTCAAAGTATCTATTTGATCAATATGTAACATCCATACTCCCAGATGCAGAGAGCCAGATCGTTGGATTGCGTTACTTTAATGTTTACGGATCTGGGGAAGCCCACAAAGGGAGAATGGCCTCAATGATCTATAAAATGTATTTCCAGCTTAAAGAACATGGGGAAATCAAACTGTTTCGGGGAACAGAAGCTGACCGTGACGGTGAACAAAGAAGAGATTTTATCCACGTTAATGATGTCATAGACATAAACCTGTTCTTTTTACAAAGACCTGCGATTTCAGGGATTTTCAATTGTGGTACAGGAATAAGTTGCAGTTTTAATGATATTGCGTGGACAATGATAGGAACATTGGGATACGGAAGGCTTACCTATATTGATTTTCCTGAGGAGCTGATTGGAAAGTACCAGATGTTTACAGAGTCGAACAACAACAAACTCAGGAATGCAGGCTATCTCTCAGAATATACCCCTATACAAGAAGGGTTGAAGCAGTATCTCAATTATTTATGTGAAAACAATCCAATAATGAAGGAGAAGCTGCTATGATTTATAAAATTATTGTGCAGAATTATGAAACCAGTATTGGAATCATCATTAAGGAAAGCAGCAGTTTATGTGATCGGTTGATAAAACTGTTAGAAATCACTTATGACGTTCGCTTAATGAATGATGAAAAGGGTGAATGGGAGATGAATATCAGCATAGAACCCGACCTCTCAAGATATGCCCAATCCTATACCTCTGCATATTCACCTCATACAATCGAACATGGAGAGATGGCTATGATCGGATTTCTTGACAGTGAAATGCACATTTTCAAGGAAAAAGAGTTCTCAATATATCGTAATAGTCACAAACTGAGCATTACAGGAAGCTGTGAAAATATCGTATATGAAATCACTCGTAAAGCCATTCGGCAAATTCAGACAAGACAGCTGGAACTTGGAGGAGGTGCGAGGCTGCACGCCTCATCTTTTGAGTATAATGGGAATGGAGTCGCCGTAGCAGGCAATAAAGGTGCCGGTAAAACAACTACACTGCTCAGCATGATTGGCTATTGTGGTTCAAATTATATTACCAATGATGTGCTTGAAATCAGAAGGGGAGGCAATGACAAGCTTCCGTCCGTTAACGGTTGGCCAACAGTCTGTTTAATCGGCAGAGGAACATTGGCTTCAATTTCTAAATACAGTTCATTACTGCCAAGCGAAGAAAATAGCGGGGATAATTCACTGCCGAAAGTGCCGATTGCAATCAACGAAATTGAACAGGCACTGGGTACCAGTATCGTTAACAGAAGTTCACTGCGGCATATCATTTTTTCCAGGATCGATCTGGGAGAAGAAGTCTCTAGTATTAAATCTTTGAGTTACGAAGAAGGGATTTCACAAATCTCGGCTCATTTTATTAATGAAGACAGGGATCATCCGGATTGGCTACTGTTGAAATGTGATCAGGAACCCAATTTTCGGGTACATGGACTGCTAGAGGGAGTACACTTTTACGAGTTGGCAGTTGGGCAGAATCTTGAGCAAACAACTGCTCTGATTATAGAGAAGATAATGGAAGATTCAAGTGAAACCTCCATAGCGGGAGAAGGGATTTAACTGAAGTCAGACACCGGAAAAGATCAAAGCGCCACCATTGATAAGCCGGTTTCGTTGTGGCGAGTCTACTGGTGGGCATTATCCTTTGTAAAGCCTTATATACTGATCTTATCGCTGCTTATTTGCTCATATTTTTTATTATCCTCTGCGGAATTGTTTATCCCAAAATATATTCAATATTTTGTGGATGTTATTTTTCCGGCTAAAGACTATAGCAAGTTCTCCCTCTTTATCTTTGTGCTAATTGGAGTCATTGTAGTAATACTCGCTGCCAAAATGATGCAAAATACGCTAAGTCGTCATCTCCAGGAAAAAGCCGCCAAGGATATTCAGTTTGCCGTTTTCCAACATCTGCGCAAGCTGGGGTTTGCTTATTATGAGCAAAATCCGGTAGGGAGAACGCTCTCATTGCTAAATACAGAAGTTGCATCCATGCAAAGTCTGTACCGCCAGTATTTTCCTGTACTGATCGAGGGTCTTATTTTTTCATTCATTTCGGCTGTAATGATGTTGTCCACCAGTCTTCATCTTTCTGTCATCGTGCTGCCGAGTTTCCTGCTCTATTACGTATTTGGACCGATGCTTGAACGCAAAGCGGCAATTCACGGGAAGAACATGTCGCAAGCCCGCATTGATGAAAATCAGAAGGTATATGAAAGTATATCCGCTTCTTTAGAGCTTCGTGCCTATGAATCGGAAACATGGGAAATCGGCAGATACGAGCAAAAAGTGAAATTATACAACGCAAGTATGATTAAAGCATATTGGTATGCATATCTCCGGGGGACAAACAGACGAATCACTTATAATATTGGCGGCATTGCCATTTTTGTATATGGTAATTTTCTGTTTGGACACAGCCAGTTATCCATAGGTGAGTTTATCTCATTTATCCTCTATTACTTTACGGTTATGCATAGGTTGACGGCTGTCGTGACCAACATTACCGAACAGAGGCTGCTTATGCATCAGGCAGAACGATTGTATAGCTTCTTACGTTCGGAGCCCTCACTAGTAGAAGCGTCAAATCCAGTGGGGTTGATGCCAGTAAAGGGGGATATTCGCTTGGATAATGTCTGCTTTACGTATAATTCTGGACAATCGGTTCTAAACGGGCTAAATTTATCGATCGCTGCTGGTGAACGGGTAGCTATTGTGGGGAAGAGCGGAAATGGAAAAACCACGATATTGAAGCTGATTGGACGGTTTTATGATCCTGATAATGGGAGTATCTTTATAGACAATGTTCCATTGCGAGATATTTCATTTTCATCCTTGCGAATGGCGATGGGTTATGTATTTCAGGATACTTATGTTTTTGGCTCCACAGTAACGGAGAATATAAAATTCGGTAAACCGGACGCAACCCAGGAGGAAGTTGTGAGGGCTGCAAAAGCGGCATATGCTCATGATTTTATCCTTAATCTGCAGGATGGGTATGATACACAAATTGGTGAACGGGGAGTTAACCTTTCAGGAGGTCAAAGACAACGAATTGCCATCGCACGCATGTTTATTCACGATCCAGCAATTATTTTGTTAGACGAGGCCACCTCAGCTTTGGATAATACAAGCGAGATTCAAGTATTTAAAGCGATGAATGAGCTTTTTAAAGGAAGGACTATTATTGCTGTTGCCCATAGGTTATCGACAATAAAGGACTTTGACCGATTTGTGGTCATTGAAGCCGGGATAGTGGTAGAGAACGGGTCATATGCTGAGCTATTGGCATTGGGTGGAGCCTTTAGCACACTTGCAGCTTCCAGAGGGACGGAGGCTTCGGGTGGCTAATTATAAGTGGTTATGGTCTCATGTTAGAAAGATAAAGGGCTTGTATGGGTTATCCTTTCTGGTATTGTTTTGTGAGGCGTTATCTAATGTGGCAACAATTGCTCTCCAGCAAAAAATGATAGACCGCGTCATGATCGGAGGCCAAACAGACAAATTCTGGTTCATCTTGCTTCAACTTGGAATAGCATATCTGACATATTCCATCTTGTTCACAATTGGCCCCCATCTATTGCAGCATTCAATTGCCAAAATGCGGACATCAATGGGGATTGAGTTAATGAAACATATATTCCGAATCCCGGTAAGCGTAATACAAAAAGAACGCACGGCGGAATATGTATATCATTTCACGCAAGATTTGCAGGTAACTGCACACTTTGGAGCAAGTGATTTTCCGAGACTGTTCCAACAGGCAGTATCTGTGATTGCAATCATCATTTTAGTGGATAAGGCCAGTCCCATCATCTTGATGGTTTTATTGCTATTTGTGCTGATGTATATCATCATCGGGGGGTATTTAGCTCCTATCAGAAAAAAAATATCCTCCGGGGTTAACGGCCATCGTTCAAAATTGTTAATCCATCTGGAGGAAGGGGTTTCATCCACGAGGGAAGTGATTGCCTTTCATCGGGAAGAGTGGGAAAACCGTTTGTATAATAAAAAATTCATTGCCTACTTCAATAGCATTGTTAAAGAGGGGGAGATCATTAACCGACAGATTATGCTGAGTGATCCGCTGAAATGGGGAGCAGTGATCTTTATTTTTCTCTATGGTGGAAATCTTGTTCTGGATAACAGACTGACGATAGGCATGTTTGTCATTTCTTTTCAGTTCACTACAAAACTTATGGATTCCTGTAATTCTTTATATCAGGCCATTATGGGTTTGTCAGGAAAGTTTGCTTCTGTGGAACGAATATGCAGGTTATTGGCGGTTGAGACAAGTCCGGAAGGTAACGAAACGTTAAAGGGTCCAATTCAATCCATTTGCTTCAGGGATATATCTTTCAAGTATCAGACACAAGAGGTTCTCCGGAATCTTGATCTGAATTTTGACTCCGCAAAGAAAATTGCTCTAGTCGGGTCAAGTGGCTGTGGAAAATCCACCATAGCAAGTCTTCTCATTCGTTTTTATGATCCACATGCCGGGACAATTCTGGTGAACCGCCAGCAGTTTAGGAATATTCGGAGAGAAGATTGGATGAGAAAAGTCACGCTGGTCTCCCAGGAACCCTATTTCTTTCCGGATACCATTCGGATGAATCTTTTGCTGGGGATAACCCATATTAGCGAGTTCAGGATGATTGAGATGTGCAAGGCAATGAGGATTCATGATTTCATCAAGGATTTGCCCGATGGCTATGATACAAAGATTGGGGAACGGGGAGTTGCTTTATCAGGGGGGCAAAGGCAGAGACTTGCTCTTGCTCGTGCATTGCTCCGTGATTCGGAAGTGCTTATCCTAGACGAGGCGACATCGGCGCTTGATCTGGAAACGGAGCGTCATGTTCAGAGTAATCTGGATAGATTGCGATATCAAAGGATGACAATAATCATTGCTCACCGTCTCTCTACCATCCGTAATGCGGATATCATCTTCGTGATCAATCAGGGTAGCGTTTCTGGAACGGGTACACATGCTGAATTGCTTCAAGACAATCCATTATATCAAAGCTTATTGTCAGGTGAAAAAAATAAGTCTGATTATATAAAATGGAAATCAGCCAATGATACGGGGCAATAATCAAGGAGGGATCAAGCTATGCCGCTTATTTCATCTACCGAAATGCTGCAGATAGCTAAGACAAATCATTACGCGGTTTGTGCTTTCAATATTCATAGCTTTGAAATGCTTCAAGCTGTTGCAGAAGCAGCGGCTGAAACGAGCTCACCGATTATCATTCAGACTTCTATCAACACTGTGAAGTATTTGGGCCTAAACTATCTTGTCGCAGCCGCAGCGGCGGCATCCGAAAATACTGGAATTCCGATCACGTTGCATCTGGATCATTGCACTGATTTCGATATGATTGTCAGATGCATCAGAGCGGGGTATACGTCAGTCATGATTGATGCTTCCATGCATCCGTTTGAAGAAAATGTCAGACAGACGAGAAAAATTGTGGAAATCGCCTCTGCGGGAGGGATAAATGTAGAGGCGGAACTAGGTAATGTTGGCAATGCATCGGAAGACTCACTGCCGGGAGTGGAGGGTTTGGAACTGGCAGATCCTGAAGCATGCAAATTGTTTGTTGAAAGTACAAGGGTGGCAACATTGGCCCCGGCAATTGGTACAGTCCATGGGATTACGAGACAGCATCCTGAGATTGATTTTGCAAGAATTGGACAGATCGCCGAAAATGTTGACGCCCCACTTGTGCTTCACGGAGGTTCCAGCATACATGCCGCACATTTGAGAAAAGCGGTAGAACTGGGTATTGCCAAAGTGAACGTAGCAACAGAATTACGTGTTGCTTTCTCGGAAGCAATTAGACAAGTCTTCTCCAGCCGACCAGAGGAGAATGACCCACGCCGTTACATGAACGCCGCCAAAGAGGCTGTGAAGCGGCTGGCCATCGAAAAAATGGAGATTTGCGGGTGTATCGGCAAAGCGGGAGATATTTGAGCAGATATCTATAAAATATAAGGGTATATGCTTCGCTTCGCGCCATAAATCGTCTTTCTAATTGTGAGAGCAGAAATAAAAGGGGGTGTCCCATAAGCCATGAAATGGCTACTTGGGACATCCCTTGTTTTTGGAGTCGGACAAACGTTGTGCTCCGTGAGGACGCTCCGCGAACGGACCGTTGTTCCAATCGCTCTTGTGTCCAGATTTTTTTTATTCCCCTTAGCGGTGAAAATCCGGACACAAAGGCGAACGCTATCGCTTTTCCACAATCGTTCCGTCCTCTCCGCTGTTTAAGCGGGAAACATCCTACAATATTTATAAAAACGCAAAAAAGAAACCACTCTTTTGGTAAAATGGAAGTGCGACCAACCATTTCAAAGGAGGGTTTCTTTTGTACATTCAATATACCATGGACCCACTTTGCTTGCCAATGGATTTAGAAGAAGATATCCCACCAAATCACCTCGTTCGTGTCGTGAACGCCGCCGTAAATCGACTCGACGACGCCCTCTTTGACGCGGCCTACCCTGGCGGTGGCCGCGACAGCTACCATCCTAAAATGCTGACCAAAGTCATTATCTATGCCTATACGCAGCGAATCTATTCCTCCCGGCAAATCGCCAAAG